>JAGRCC010000914.1 GCA_020433785.1 Anaerolineae bacterium | reverse complement strand
TACAGCTTTGATCGCTTGTCAAATTCACGGCAAAATAAGCTGGATCCTGTTTTAATGGACGATTTCAGCAAAAAAGATGGCTCGGTTACCTGGTTAGGTAAGTACAAACTACGTAAGTTCGAGCCGCATTTGGGGCCACCTGTGTTCTTTACGGGAATAGAAACAAGCAAATATTACGCTTCTCATTACCGTCTGCCTCGAATATAATAGGCTATAGATAAGAGTTTGGGCAGATTAACAAGTCAATAACGCTGTTGCCGAAGAGGAAGCACCAACTTCCCTCTTCGGTACAGTTGACAGTGTGTCAATCAAGGCCCAATTTATTATCGTCTTAAAAGATATGAGTGGGCCTTTTTTGATCTCAATTAGCTGGTGCTTGTGAATTTATGACTGCACTATACCGTAATAGCTCAATTAAAATTATAACTGCTTTCACCCTACTATTCTTTGGTTTGGTTGGCGGCTTGTCGAGTTATTTCATTTTCGTTCAGGCGGTTTCGCCACCAAGTACAACCAACAGATCCTTGTTAGCGATGCCGGTCCCATCGGTGAATCCGTCAGTTATCGCGACCACCACTATTCAGCAACTGAGTTTGCGGAATAGCTGGTATAACCAATCGGCCAGTTCAGCCGCAGATCAAGCCAAAGGGGCTGTTGAGAGTGTTGTTTTCGCCGCGGAGGGTCAAACGATCATCTCCGGCTCAGCCGATGGTGTGGCCCGCATCTGGAAAGCCGGTAATGGTGAATTAGTGCATACCTTTGCCGAGGCCCCGGGCGGTATCGACAGCGTTGCCCTTTCGCCGGATGGCGGGTTATTGGCGGTGGGCACCAGCCGATTGCTCTTAGCCAACCAGTGGGACGATAGCGTTTACGTCTGGTCGCTGCCGGACAACGCGCCGACCGCGACGCTCGGTGGGCCGCGAGACCAAATCGCCGGCTGTGGTATCTATCGCAACAACGTGGTCTTTTCCCCCGACGGAACCTTACTGGCCGCGCCCGGGTATGATCACACGGTCCGGGTGTGGCGAGTGGCTGATGGTACAACGCTATTTACGCTCGAGGGGCATTTACTATCCGTTTTAAGCGTGGCCTTTTCGCCTGACGGCAGCCTGCTGGCCTCGGCCTCTGAAGATGGCACGGTTAACCTGTGGCACACGGCGAACGGCAGCTTGCTCTACACCTTGCCCGATCACTTGGGGGGGGCCACCACCGTCGCCTTCTCACCCGATGGCCGCCAACTGGTTTCGGGAGACGCCACCGGGCTGCTAAAACTGTGGTCTGCCGCCGACGGAGAATTCATACAAACGTTTGAGGACAAGAAAAATGTGATTAGTAACCTGGCTTTCTCCCTCAACGGCGACCTGCTGGTCGCCGGATCAACCGATAACGCCATTCATTTTTGGACGGTGAGCGATGGCAAACTGGTGCGCAAACTTGACCATCAAACCGGACGAATCAACAGCGTTGCTTTTTCGCAAGATGGCCGCCTAATGGCGACGGGCGCGGAAGATGGCGCGCTGCAACTGTGGCATATTACCGATTAAATCAAGCAGAAATTAACAAGCTAGCCCAATCAAGGATTATATGATACCCAACTCTCTATGGAACAGTAAAAAATTTCTGATGTTGATCATTGTTTGTGGGGTAACGGCTGTGTCTCTGTGGAGCGGCTACACCTTACGGGTACGCGCCCAAAGCAACAGCGAAGCGACGCCGGATCAAACTGTATCGGCGACGCCGGATCAGGCGGTGGTTTCAACCAGTACGGTTAGCGCCACCCTGACCGCCATCCCGGAGACACCGGCCACGGCTGAGTCTTCTCCGACCGCGTCGGATGAGGCCACGCCCCCGGTGACGGGCACAATTGAATTAACCGCAACGCCGGCCTTGACCATCACCCCAACCCCGACTTCAACGGCTACACCGCCGCCGGCTACGGTCGTCAACCCGACCGTAACTTCGACGCCGATCCGTGACGTAACGGTAACGCCCGCGCTGTATGGCGATGCGAATCAGGATGGCGTTGTCGACCAAGGCGATCTGGATTTTATTGCCGCCCACATTGGAAGTAATGATCCCAGGGCCGATGTGAATGGCGACGGGAAGGTGGATGTACTCGATTTGTCAATCGTCGCGGACATAATCGAGCAAAGCAATCCCGGCCAGCCGCAATCGACACCAACGCCTGCGCCAACCGGCGCCGCGACAGTCAGTCCGACCGTCGCCAGCAGCCCAACCCCGACGGCGCAGAGTGGGACAACGCCAATATCGACGCCGATTGCGCCAACGTCAACATCGACGCCGATTGCGCCAACATCGACTTCGACGCCCGTTACGCCAACACCGACGCCCACTCAGGAAGAAATTTCCTACGAAGATTATGGCGATTATGGCGGCTACGATAATTATGATGACTACGATAATAATGACGCCTATGAAGATTACCAGAATTACCTCAATGGTACGCCAACACCGGCCACTTTCGCTCCCGACGTAACGGCTACCGTTGGCCCGATTGCCGAAGCCACGACCGAGTCGCCCCTGTTCATTGAAGGGTACTCCGACTCAATCACCGATGGGGCCACGACCGGCGATCTGGAAAGTTTTGAGCCGTATGAAATATATGTTGAGGCCGAAGATGACGCCAGTACATCGTCCCAACTGCCGTACAGTTTAGATGATATGTACGTTGAACAAGACTCGGCTGAAGGCAGTACGCTGATCAACGATTTGTCCCTAATCAACGCTTGTGGGGACGCCCAGGTTGAACAGCCTGTAATTGATATCTGCTATCTCGTATTCGTTGCCGTAAACTATGGCAATCAGGGGTCGCCTTCAGATATTAATCTTGATGGGGAAGTTGACCTACAAGATCTGATCGCGATAGCCAATAGTTACAACCATCCCGCATCCGATTTATGGCAGCTCAGATAGAGATGAAAAAGTTAATTCGACCATCACTTAAGGAGACATATACATGCCGCATTTACCCCCCTAATACTTGAACATGATTAAACGTGAAAGGAGATCCTAAACATTAAACCATTTCAAAGACTCAACTTTACTATAGACGTTAATTCGCAACGGCACACACTTTCGAAACTTATCAAATCAGCAAATAAACCTGTTAAGGAGGTAAATTTATGATGCACAAGAGAATGACTATTCTGTCCCTGGCCTTGTTGGCCCTCTTTAGCCTGACCCTCACCGCATTGGCCCAATCAGGCATTTTGGAGATAGCCGGCGGTGAGAACTATCAAATTACCTGTAACGGCAGCAAATTGGTTCTGCAACAGCAAAGTGCGACTAAAGGCACGGCCAACTGTGAAGCCGAACAGGCCCCCACCGGCCCATCCGTGACTCAATTTATCCTGGTCAATGCCGACAACAACCGAGACCTGGGGCCACTGACCGATAATGCGACCTTAAATTTGGCCAATATGCCTTCTAAACTCAATATTCGGGCAGAAACCAATCCTTCCACCGTGGGTAGTGTCAAATTCCAACTCAACGGCGCCGACCATAGTGTTGAAAACCTTAAGCCTTATGCCTTTGCCGGCGATAATAGAGGCAATTATAATCCCTGGACTCCGGCGGCTGGACAATTTACGATTACGGCTATTGCCTTCAGCCAAAGAGATGCCAAGGGCACCGCCGGCTCGCCTCTAACCGTTAATTTTAGTGTCGTCAGCAACGGTGGACCTGCCACGCCGGTAGCAACCAACACCCCGGCGCCAAATCCGACCAATACGCCGGTTAACACCCCGGGGCCAAATCCGACCAACACGCCGGTGGCAACGCCGACCAGCGGTCCTATCTCTGGTGTCCCGCTGTGCCCGGATCACGATCCCACCAAATGGCACGGCCTATATGATGCAGCCAGAAAATGCCGCTACAACCACGAACACAAAGCTGATCCGAGCCTGGTTAACAACGTCTTTGGTCCGGTAGGCGCCTTGTATGGCGGTCAAAGCATCTCCTATCCTTGGAATACCCCGAACGAAAACGTGATTAAACATGAAGGTTACGGCTGGATTGTGGCTCGCAACGTTACCGACCCGGATTTCTGCAAGAATTCTGAGGCAAACCACTGTATCACCGATTTTCGGGTGCAATACCACGCCATCCCCTCGGCTCTTGGCGCGGTGACGCGCTTCCACTCCTACTGGGGCGAAGTGCGGGTGTGCAACGGCGGCAAATGCGGCACGATTAAGTCCGGTGGTTGGCAAGATTTCGGTCGCTTGATGTTAAATGATAGTACCCAAATTTCCGTACCTGACGACAAGCTGCGCCCCTTCCCCGGCGGTAACAAGCGTCGAATTCACTTTGATGACCCCAATCCGGTGGGTGGCAAGTCAACCTTTACCTGGTATGGCTTTGGCAGCTTATCGATTGGTATCCACGGCGAGTCTTGGGGCTGGGTGGATCGCAACAATCCTACGCAACTTAACCTGTTTTGCCCGGACGCCCGCTGCCAGTTCAATGCTAGCCGGATCAAGATGCACATTCTGGATTTCAAGGTTCCATCTCAACTTGATCAAGACGGCGACGGTATTGTGAACTATAAGGGCTGGACCAACCGCTATGGTGATGTCGTTAACAACTGTTCCGCCCCTGGTCTGGACTGTGTCCCTTACGTTCTTGAAAATGTTCCGGTCGGCTACTATCAATATCGCAATGACAAGTTCATTGAGGATTACGATACGTCGCCCAACGGCCAGTACTGGATTGGCTACCCCAACTAACATCTAAACTTTTGAAAAAAAGGAGCAACCCATTGGGCTGCTCCTTTTTTTGTTAAACCATAGCGGTTGTTTGGCCTAAATTTGTAGCACGAATTGCCAATTTGTGCCTTTTATTCGCCCCAAAATGAGAACAATTTAGCAAATTGTTCTACGAACTACGTAAGTCAAAATAATATTCCCCTTAAGATGATGTTACTACACCGGCAACGGCGGCCCCAGCAGCTCCATGCCATGCGCGCGCCATAATTCCGGATTTTGCGGGGGCATGGCGTTGGCTCGAGTTACTTCGCGAAAGAACGCTTCCATGTGGCCGGCAGGCATGAAGGTGATCAGCATCCGGCCGACGGCATCGCCTACGTAGGCCCACACGTGAGGCACCTGGCGTGGCGCTAAGAGTGAATCGCCCGGCTGCATGGTGAACCTTTCCTGGCCGACCTCGATCATAAACTCGCCTTCAACGGCGTAAAACCATTCGTCCTGGTCGAAATGCAGGTGGCGCGCCGGGCCACCCTTGGCTTGAAAGGTGTTCTCAATAATGAGCAGGCCGCTGCTATCCTGGGGAACCACTTTAAAGGCAATGGTGCTAATGCCCAGCCCGCGCTGCTCGCCAAACCGATCTTGTCCGGCGGCCACCCGCAGGATCGGCGAACCAGGGTTTTGAGGGAATAAAGTTTTGCTCATAAAAGAATCCTCTTATCGTTTACGACAGACTAATTCACCCTTACCGATGGGAACAATGAGCGCATCCACCCGCTCATCGGCTAAGGCGCGATCCAGCATGGGTTTAAGGACATGTTGATGATTGATGGCGTTATCGGCCACCAGCAAGCCGCCTTTAACCAAATTGGGGACGACCGCCTCATAACAGTCTTGATAAACCTCTTTTTCGGCATCCAAAAAACAAAATGCGATATCGGTGTAAGTTGGCAAATATTCGCGGGCATCGCCGGCGATCAGCTCGACGAGCGATTCAACTTCCGCCAGTCGAAACGTCTCTCTGGCGAGTTTGACCTTTTCTGCCAATATTTCAAAGGTCGTCACGGTTCGTCCGGTTTCGCGGCAGGCCAAGGTTAACCACATCGTCGAATAGCCGGCGCTGGTCCCGATCTCGATGATTTGGCCGGGCGGCGCAGCGGCGGCCAACAGAGCGATAAATTTGCCGGTATCGGGGGGTATCTGGCGCAGTCGTTGCAGGCGTTGGGTGCCATCGATTCTATCATGGCTGTCTTTTGCTTCCAAATCATGCATTCGATCGAGCATAGGTTGAGGAATATAGTGAAACATAGGATGAATATCTCTTGTATGGTTACTTCGATTTATATCAAATAAATTAAAGTTGAAAGTTGTTTAGAATGGCCGGCTATGGGTGACATTTGGCATACCTTATGATACTATTTTAACAGACCCTTTTGTTCAATGAGTGTAAGCGTTCAGTCTCTAGCCATTTTCTGAAAACGTATTGGAATAGAGTATGCCAGCATCGCCTAATTCTGACAACCAAAAGCATCTTTTAATTCTAAGGTGGGCTAAACGGACCTTGAGGCACAAAAACCCCTGGTTAGCCAGTTTTCTACTGCGCCATATTCGGCGCATCCATCAAACGCAAAAGCGGTTTCGAGCCGGGGCTTATGCTTTGCAGTGCGCGGCTCAAGCCAGGGCCAGGCAGGCTCGTCAAGGGATGAGACTGTCTCGTCGTCCGAAACAACTGCTGGTTTCAACCATTACCGGGACCACCCTTATGCTATCTGCCGTGGCTCCGGCCTTAGCCGGAACCATTACCGTAACCACCACGGGCGATGCCATTAATGGGGGTGATGGCTGTAGCCTGCGTGAAGCCATTTATGCGGCCAATAATAATAGCGCCTATTCCGATTGCGTTATTAGCGGTACGCCTGGGGATGACACGGTGGACTTGACCTCAATAAGTGGGTCCATTGTTCTGGGGAGTGATTTGCCTGATATCACCGAATCCCTTCAGATCAATGGTCCGGGCGCGGCGGCGCTAACCCTTGATGGTAATGGCCATTATGGGCTTTATGGCTCGCCCGACGCCGATACAGTGGGCGTTGATAGTTTGACTATCAGCAATGTTAGCGGAAATGGAATTTATACTTATAACGATGTTATAGTGTCCAACAGTGTCATTACCGGAACCTACTCGGCGGTTGATGCTGATAACGCGATAGTATCTAACAGTAAGCTTAGTGGCGATATCTATAGTGGGATTTATGGCTATACCCAGGCTGAAGTCACTAATAGCGTAGTAACCGGTGGGAATTTTGGCATTTTTACTAATGGTTATTACTATGGTCCTGAAACTGATACTGCTGCCGTCAGCGACAGTACGGTTACAAGCAGCGATGAACGTACAAAGGCTAACAACCTGGTCATCACCAAAAGTGTCGTTAGCGGTGTTTCTTTAGACACCTATGCTTATGGCCAGACAACGGTTATCAGCAGTACCGTCACCGGAACGGTTTACGATGGTATTCACTCATACAGCAATATTAGGATCAGCGATAGTACCGTCAGCGGGGAAGAATATGGTGTTTTTGGCTACACAGCCGTCGTCAGTGGCAGTACGGTTACCGGCAATAATGACGATGGCATCTCGGTCTACACCTATACCAGCGTGACCGATAGTACGATCAGTGGTGGCGATGACGGCGTCGACGCCAATGCGGGCGACATTATGGTCAGTAATAGTGTTGTCAGTGGTCTAGATGATGGGCTTGATGCGCGATACAGTATCACCGCAACCAATACAAGTGTCATTACCGGGGTTGAGTATGGCATTTATGCTCATCATGGTCATGCAACCGTCATTAGTAGTACCGTCACTGGCAATACTACCTACGCCGGGGTCTATGCCGGTACGGATGCTCAGGCAGCGTACAGTACCATCACCGGAGGCTACAGTGGGGTGGTGGCTTACAATACCGTCGCCCTGACCAACAGCACTATTTCGGGCAGCGGGCTGCATGGCATCGAAAGCCTGTCCGGTGATGCGATAACCATCAACCACGCGACCATCGCCAATAATATGGGGTATGGTATTGTGAATAACGGCGGCCCGACCGAGGTCAACAACAGTATTATGGCTAACAACGGCGGTTTGGGTACCACGCGCGATATTAGCGGGACGATTAGCATTGGTACGTACAATTTAATTGGCAATGGGGATGGCTCAGGTCTCACCAACGGCGTTAACGGTAATCTACTGGGCAGTACCGGCGCGCTGCTTGATGCCCAACTGGGATCGTTGCAAAATAACGGTGGCCCCACCCCTACTCATCTCCCGGCGCTGACCAGTCCCGTTATTGATGCCGGTGACCCGACCTTTAGTGGTCCACCCACCTTTGACCAACGGGGAACAGGCTTTGCCCGGGTGTTTGGAAACCTGGATATAGGGTCAGTTGAGCAAGAGATCCTCAAGTTCTATTTCCCTGTTTTATTCAAAGATGCCGCCTTCTTACCCGACCTAATCATCACTAACATTACCGCCACCGGCAGCGAAGTCCTGGTAACGATTCAAAATATAGGTAACGCGCCGGTCACGGGGCCTTTTTGGGTGGATGTTTATTATAACCTCACTTCGCCTCCGGTTTTAAATCAACAAAGTTCACTCAACTGGAACTTAACTGTTCTCAATGGCGGAGTGCCTCTTGCCGTGGGGCAAAGTGTTACCTTATCTTTGGCCAGCCCTTCCTATGTTGAAGGTGATCCGCCCAGTAGTGGCACAACCGTTTATGGTCAGGTCGACTCAGTGGGACGGTCTGAATTTGGTGCGGTAATTGAGTCGAATGAAGGGAATAATATCTTTGGCCCTGTGACAGCGACAGGCGGTTCTGGCGTGTTATCACCTGACTCTAACCCGGCCGTTGATCACAGCGGATTGCCCGTACAGATCGTGACTGCTGTCAGCCCAACTGCCTCCCCGGCTAAACAAAACTCCGACCCGGCTCACCGCCAGGCCCGGATTCAGGAGCAGGCGGATGACCGGGGCAGCCAGGGCTGGTTGCCCTTATCTCAATCGAGAAGTTTCGATCATAATCTCTCCCATCCCGATCAGCGCCGAGCTCACGGTAAAGGACGCGGCGACCGTAAGGCCAAGAACTGACGGTTATTTAGCCGCTTTATGTGGTTGATTCGTTTGGGCGTCGACCGTTTCCGGATGAGGTTTGACATCCACTAAGGCTTCATCCGGCAGCACATAAGCGTGAGCGACGCGTTCATCCGTCCATTCCAGCAGTTCCGGGAAGCGGGCGTGTAATACCTCTACGGCAAAAATCTCCTGTACCGCCGCCTCAAACTTCAAAAAGGCCACCGTTTCACCGGTCTTGATGTTAATGACCCACACCCCGCTAATGCGTTCGGTCGGTTGTTCGGTGATGGGCAGGCCACTAAAGGTCGCGCTCTCGCGCACCTGCGATAATCCCACAAAGGCCAGCGGGCCGTAAAAATCCAGACCCCGGGTAAAGCCGGGCAGTTTAGTCACCGTGTTGACCTGCCCTGACTCCAAATCAACCCAGGCCAGGCTGCCATAGCCGCTCTCCAACAGCCATAGCTTCCCATCGTACCAGCGCGGTGAGTGCGGCATCGATAGGCCGCGCACTAAAATCGCGTTGCTATCGATGTCCATCAACAAGCCGCCGTCCTGTTTGTTTTTACGCCAGCCGCCCGGCGAGTCGGTTTCGCCCAGCATAGTGACATATTTGGGTTGACCGTTTAGCATCCCCAACCCATTCAGGTGACAGCGATCTTCAAGGTACAGGGCCGACACAAACGGAGGCCGCCAGCGAGGGATAAAGTTGTGGGTATGGTCGAGGGTGCAGAGGCACGAGAATTTGGTGTTAACCAGCCACAGTTCGCCCTTGGCGTCCCAGGCCATTTCATGAATGTCGATATCGCCGGTCACGTGAATATCACGCGGAATGTAGCAAGCGTCATACTTGCCGGACGGCTCCAGTTTTTTGGCTACATCCGGCACGTTGCGATAGGTCCACACCTCACGACCCGTGCCCAAGGCCAATCGCCCCGGGGCGGTGGCCATGCCCATTGGCCGGCTAAACCGTCGAAAGTGAGTGTTCAGACTGACGCCATCGTTCCGGACCATAATAAGATGACCGGCCTGGTAGGTCGATACCGCCAGACTGATGCCCAACTGGCCTAAAATCTGGGGAAAGTTGTTGGTATGAACGCTGCGCAAGGGTTGGTTATGGGGATTAGGTTCTGTCATCTTTACCTCATAATCGACAGAATTGACATGATTTAGAACTTACGTAGTTGGCATGTCATTTCGAGGAGGA
>JAGRCC010000913.1 GCA_020433785.1 Anaerolineae bacterium | reverse complement strand
CGCTGGAGCGCGTGGGGGTCTACGCCCCCGGCGGCACAGCACCCTACCCCAGCACACTGCTAATGTGTGCCGTTACCGCCCGAGTTGCTGGGGTAGACCAAGTCATCGTCGCCACCCCCAGCGGGCGCGAGGACAAAATTGCGCCGGTACTGCTGGCCGCCGCTAAAGTGGCCGGCGTTGATGCGGTCTATCGCATTGGCGGGGCGCAAGCTGTAGCGGCGATGGCCTACGGCACGGAGTCGCTGCCGAAGGTGGATAAGATTGTGGGGCCGGGAAATATTTTTGTGACGCTGGCCAAACGGCAGGTGTTCGGTCAGGTCGATATCGATGGTCTGCCCGGTCCGACGGAGACGCTGGTGATCGCCGACGAAGGCGCTAATCCGGTCGTAGTCGCCGCCGATTTGCTGGCTCAGGCCGAGCACGATACGCTGGCCTCAGCCATTTTGGTGACGCCGAGCCGCGCGCTGGCCGAGGCCGTCCAGGTGGAAATCGGGCGACAGGTGGAAAATCTATCGCGGGCGGAGATTATCGTCGAAAGTTTACAAAATCAGGGCGGCGCGGTTATCTGCACCGATCTGATCGAGGCCGTCGAATTAAGTAACCTGTACGCGCCGGAACACCTGTGCTTGCACGTCGGCGATCCGTGGGCACTGACCGGTCAAGTCAAAAATGCCGGTGGCATCTTTTTGGGCGAGCATGCCTATGAAGTGTTAGGTGATTACACCGCCGGCCCAACGCACGTAATGCCCACAATGGGGACGGCGCGGTTTGCCAGCCCGCTCAGTGTGCGCGACTTCACCAAAATCATCAGCATTTTTGGTCTAGACGCCACCGAGGCCGCCCGCATCGGCCCGACAGCGCAGCGATTGGCCGATGCTGAAGGGCTAGATGCCCACGCCGCAGCCGTACGTAAACGGTTGGAAGATTAGAGACTGGAGAATGGAGAGATGGAGCGTTTAGGCCATCACTCTTCAGCTCCCCATTACCAATTATCAATTGTCAATTATCCATTTTGAGGGTCCTTTGTCTGAGAGCGCTTTTTCCCCAAGCCAACTTATTCGACCTAATGTGGTGAGTTTAAAACCGTACACCCCGATTGTACCGTTTGATATTCTGTCGCAAGAGCTAAATCGCGCGCCGGAAGACATTATTAAACTGGACGCCAATGAGAATCCGTACGGACCGTCGCCGAGGGTGGCTGAGGTGCTGGCCGAGGCGCCCTATCTCCACATTTACCCGGACCCGGAGAGCCGTAATCTACGGGCGGCGTTGGCCGAATATACCGGCCTGGCTGCCGAATATCTGCTGGTGGGCAGCGGCGCGGATGAGTTGATCGACCTGATTATGCGTCTGTTTATCGATCCCGGCGACAAAATTGTCAACTGTCCGCCCACGTTCGGCATGTATGCTTTCGATGGGGACATCAGCGCCGCCGAGGTCATCAATGTGGGACGCCGATCTGATTTTTCGATTGATCTGGACGCCATCGAGGCTCTATTTACTGAGGCTCAGTCAGGTGATCATCCCAAACTTATTTTTGTCACCTCGCCCAACAACCCTGATGGATCGATTTTGAGCGACGGTGATTTGCAGCGACTGTTGACGCTGCCGGCCGTGGTGGTGTTGGATGAGGCTTATATTGAATTTAGCAGTGGCAGCCGCATCCAATGGGTCGAGCAGTACCCCAATCTGATCGTGCTGCGGACGTTTAGCAAATGGGCCGGACTGGCCGGACTACGCGTCGGCTACGGTGGCTTTCCGCTCGTCTTAATCGAACAATTATGGAAAATTAAGCAGCCTTACAACGTCAACCTGGCCGGCCAATTAGCCGCCGAGGTTTCCCTATCCGATTGTCACTATTTGCTGGGCAATGTTGCCCGGTTAATTGACCAGCGAGAACAGTTTTACCCCGTTCTTAATACGATTGAGTGGCTTGAACCTTTCCCCAGCCAAACAAACTTCATCCTGTGCCAAGTTAAGGGCCGTAATGCGTCGGACGTCAAGCAACAACTGGCTGATCAGGGAATTTTGGTTCGTTACTACAACTCACCCGGCCTGACCGATCATATCCGGATCAGCATCGGGACCCCGGCGCAGATGGCCCGTTTAGCGAAAGTTCTACAACACCTATGACAACCAGAAAACCCAAACTTAATATCGACTGTCTCATCTTTGCCAGCAATGAAGTTTTGATCAATGTCGATCACTCGTATCGGGCCGTAGTCGGCCCCGCCGTACAAACTTATCTGGAGCAGGCGGTGGGGCTGCCGGGGTCGAGCGAACCGCTTATTTCACCCGCCGAAGTTGTACTGCTGCAAAAAAAAGGGCGGTTTACCAGCTACTGGGATTTGACCACCGCCCTACTGATGTATTTCGTTGAGATGCTGCCGCCGGTGCCGGTGCCGACCTTTCCATCGAGATTTCATATTCCGGGGTTAATGGCCTACCTGCAAATGGCCGGCGGCAACTTGCGCGTTAGTATCGACAAACTCCGCGAACAACGTGACATTCCCCGGCTGGCTGCCGACGTTGCGGCCACAGGCGGCGGGCTGGATGGGGCGCACAAAATTCTACCGCAAGAAAACCGGCACATGCTGGTTAGTTCCGGCGAAATAACCAAAACCAACGTCCTGGCTCGCATTTTTCAGGAGTTGTATCTGGGCGCCGAGTTGTTTGAGAAAACTTACAACCAACCGGCCTTTGTCGTTCGCAGCGAGGGCTATTATCAGGCGGAGACCCTGGCAATCGAGCCCGACGTTCTGGCTGCCCTCAGCGCGCAGATGCCGCTCGGCGTGGTGTCAGATCGGCCCCGGCAGGAGGTCGAACAATCCCTTCGGGCGCAGCAAATCGACACTTATTTTCAAACAATTGTGGCGCTGGAAGATATCGAGCATGCTAAGGCCAAACCGATACCCGACGCCTGGCCGCTGCTGGAAGCCGCCCGCAGTCTGGTCGTCTCGCCAGGCCACTGCGCTTACGTGGGAGCCAACGTGGAGGACATCCAGGCCGCTAAGGCCGCTAACGACACGGTCAGGTTTACGGCGATGGGCTGTGTCATCGGGACACCTGACAAAAAAGAGCTGCGCCAGGCATTTGAAGATGATAAGGCCGATATCATTGTGGGCCATCCCAATAACTTAAAGGAGTTAATTCTTGGCTGAACGACCACGAACGGCAACTGTCGCCCGCAAAACCGGCGAAACGGACATTGAAATTAATTTGAATTTAGACGGCACAGGCCAGGCCGAAATTAGCACCGGCGTGGGCTTTTTGGATCACATGCTGCACGCGCTGGCTCGACACGCCCGTTTCGATTTGAAGGTACGGGCCGAAGGCGATCTCCATATCGATGAGCACCACACCGTCGAAGATGTCGGTATTGTGCTGGGGCGAGCCTTAGCCGAGGCGCTGGGCGACCGCAAAGGCATCACGCGCATGGGCCACGCTATCGTGCCGATGGATGAAGCGCTGGCCCTGGTGGCCGTCGATTTTGGCGGCCGGGGCTATTTTGTGTTCGACGGCCAATTCAGCAGCGACCGAATCGGTCAGGTTGGCACCACCTTGATTCCGCACTTTTTTGAAAGCCTGGCCCACGAGGGCCGGCTCAATCTACACGCCCGGCTGTTGGCCGGAGTCGATGACCACCACCGGGCCGAGGCGCTGTTCAAAGCCCTGGCCCGGGCGCTCGATATGGCTGTGCAGCGTGATGATCGATTGGCCGGCCAGGTTCCCAGCACGAAAGGAACGTTGACGGTATGACAAAAATCACTATCATAGACTACGGCGTGGGCAATTTCCGCAACGTGCAGAAAGCGTTTGAAGTCGTGGGCGCGGCCGCGGAGATCACCGACTCGGTTGAAGCGGTCAATGAAGCTGAAGTGATAGTTCTGCCGGGAGTCGGCGCGTTCGGCGACGCCATCG
>JAGRCC010000912.1 GCA_020433785.1 Anaerolineae bacterium | reverse complement strand
ATCCCGCCCATCCCCACAATGGCCACCAAGCGACAGCGGTCGGCCACCAGCCAGTGTTCCAGGGTCTCCTGTTCCGGCTCCCGGCCATAGAAACTGCCCAGGTGGGGGGTCTCGCCCCAATCTACCACCGCGGCCTGGCCGGAGAAGATATCTTGCAGCTCCGCCCGGCTAAATTGATACCCGGCCTGAGCCGCCCACTGCTGAGCCGTGAGTAGATCGAGTTGGCCGGCAAAGAGGCGGATCAGGTAGCGCATGTAGGGTCGGGTGGGTTTCCAGTATCGCCCTTTGTGCATGGCGCCATGTTCCCACCGCGAGACCAGGGGGCCATCGATCACCCGGTAATCTTCAGCGGGACCGGCCTGGGCCAGTTGATTCAGAGCGTCGACAAACTCGTTCTGGCTCCATTGGGCCTGGTGGCGAAGTGTTTTGAGCTGCTCTCCAAATTTTTTGAGATCCATCGTAAGGCTATTCCTTATAAGACTTACGCAGTTGGCATGTCATTTCGTAGCCGAAGGCGGAGAAATCCCTAAAATTTTTGGTTGCAAACAGAAGCTTTAGGGATTTCTCGCTCATTCTTCGCTCGAAATGACATTTCCGATGTCAAGTGCGTAACTCCTACCTTAAATATGAATGGCAATTACGGATCGGTTAACTTGTACAGTTGTGCAAGGGGATGTACAGGGACAATCGAAGCAATATCTGATATCCTGCTTTTACAAAATAACATTCACAATAAAAAGTAATTGAGTCACGTAAAGGTAATAATTCTATCGTTGCCTCAACTTCTGAGCCTTGCGGTGGCCGCTGTTACTGTCGCTCAAAGATATTATGGTTCTACGATACCATGACCTTAGCCAAAATCGATGCCTGTTCCAGGCCCTGACCGGCCTAGTCATAACCGAGTTTGATGAGTTGGTCAAAACTTTCTGGCCCGGTTATACGGCCGCCGAGAAAAAGCGGCTCAACCGGCCTCAGCGGCAACGCGCCGTTGGGGGTGGACCTGATTTTGAATTAGACGTTCGCGACCAAATCCTGCTAACTGTTGTCTGGTTGCGCCAATGTCCTACCCTTGAGACCTTAGGCAATCTGTTTGGAGTCAGCGATACCACCGCCGGTCGTTATATCCGCCGTATCCTGCCGCTCCTGGAAACGGCGGGGCGGGATACGATGCGCCGGCCAGACCCCGGTCGTAAGCGACGACGACATCTTTCCGACCTGCTGCAAGAGACGCCCGAGTTGGCGCTGATCATCGACGCTTTCGGGAAACCGGCGTAGCATCCCCAACTATCCTCTCGCTTATTATGAATGTTATCCGGAAATTATATAGCCGTTTAGCTTTAGGTACAAAGATGAGGTGACAGTCACTTTTTGAACGGCGTAACTGATAATATAAACAGTTAATAGTAAGAAAAGGAGAGCATGTCAATGTCAATCGAAAGTAATAAGGCTGTCGTCCGGCGTTTCCGCGAGGCCCTGGCCGCGGGCGATGTCGAGGAGGCGTTTGCGGTTTTTGCCCCAGATGCCGTTATTCATATGGGCAGCGCCCCGGAGCCGCTGAGCATGGAGGGCTTCAAACAAATGGGGCAGCTGCTCTTGAGCGCGTTCAGCGCCAGCTCGTCAACCGTCGAAGCCATGATTGCGGAAGGGGACCTGGTCGTTAGCCGGATCACCTTTCGAGGCACCCATACGGGTGACATGATGGGTATTCCCCCGACAGGTAAGTCCGTGGCGATGTCAGAAATCATTATCG
>JAGRCC010000081.1 GCA_020433785.1 Anaerolineae bacterium | reverse complement strand
TTATATTGGAAGGGTTTGACTTCGGCGTAGGCATCCTGCTGCCCATCGTAGCCAAAGATGACCAGGAACGCCGGCTGGTGATCAACACCATCGGCCCCCGCTGGGACGGCAACGAGGTCTGGCTGATCACCGCCGGCGGCGCGATTTTTGCCGCCTTTCCCCACTGGTACGCCACGCTGTTCAGCGGCTTTTACCTGGCCCTGTTCATTATTTTATTGGCGCTCATTATTAGAGGCGTGGCCTTCGAATTTCGCAGCAAAGACGACAACCTCACCTGGCGCAAAACATGGGATATCGCCATCTTCGTCGGCAGCTTACTGCCGGCCTTTTTGTGGGGAGTGGCCTTTGGCAACATTGTGCGCGGCGTGCCCATCGACGAGACCATGACCTACACCGGCACCTTCTTTACCCTGCTCAATCCCTTTGCGCTGACGGGGGGACTGGTGACGCTAACACTGTTTACGCTGCATGGGGCTTTGTTTCTCAGTTTGAAAACCGAAGGCGTACTTTTGGAACGCGTTACCCCTATCCTTAAATGGCTGTGGCCCCCGGTGGTTGGGCTGGTTTTGGTCTTTGTCGCCTTTAGTTTGATCGAAACAGACCTGTTTATCGGATTTAATGGGGTTCAGGGTCTTGGGTTGGTCATAGTCGTGGCCAGCCTGTTGACCGCGGGTTGGATGATCCGGCGGCAGCGCTATGGAACGGCCTTCATCGGCACCGGACTGGCCATTGTGGGCATAATGCTCTTCCTGTTTGGGGGATTGTTCCCCCGCGTGATGCCCTCCTCACTGGGCAGCCAATTCGATCTGACCATTTATAACGCCGCTTCAAGCCCCTACACCTTACGCATTATGTCCATCGTGGCGCTGATTTTTGTGCCCATCGTGCTGCTGTATCAGGGCTGGAGTTACTGGGTCTTCCGCAAACGCGTTACCGCCGACAGTCATTTGGAATATTAGCCATCATAATTACTCAGCCATCATGTCATTTCGAGCGACGAAGGAGCGAGAAATCCCCCAAAAGGGTATTTGCAATCGAACGCTATAGGGATTTCTCCGCCTTCGGCTACGAAATGACATACCTGAGCAGCTACAACACAGTAACCTCACTCCAAAACTCTATAAACTCCATAAACTCTATAAACTCTATGAACTCTTATGGATAAACGCCTACTAGGTGAAGCGCGGCTGGCCCGCTTTGCCTTTATCGCCACCGTTAGTCTGAGTCTATTCGGCGGCTTGCTGATTATCGGGCAAGCGTTCTTACTCAGCCGCATCATCAACCGCATCTTTTTAGACGAGGCTACCCGCAGTGACGTGAGCGGGCTGTTTGTGGTGTTGTTGGGAGTCATTGGCCTGCGGGCGCTCAACCAGGCCGGCATCCAAATTGTCACGGCTGAGGTGGCCATTCGAGTGAAGCAGGCTCTGCGGCAGCGCCTGACAACGCACCTGTTCCGCTTGGGACCAGCCTACACCCAACAAGAGCGCAGCGGCGAATTGGCCTTGACCGCCACAGACGGCATCGAAGCCCTCGACAGCTTCTTTCGCGAATACCTGCCCGCCCTCTTCATCGCCGGGCTGATCCCCCTGGCCATACTGCTGGTGGTGCTGCCCCTCGACCGGCTGACCTTCCTGGTCCTGCTGCTGACCGCGCCTCTCATCCCGATCTTCATGGGGTTGATCGGCATGGCCGCCGGGGCGCTGGCCAACCGCCGCTACGCCCAACTGGGCCAGATGAGCGCCCACTTCCTCGATGTGATGCAGGGCTTGACCACCCTCAAGCTGTTCAACCGCAGCCAGGCCCAACGCCAGATCATCGCCCGCATCACCGATCAATACCGGCAGAGCACGCTAGCTGTGCTGCGGGTGGCCTTTCTCTCGGCCTTCGCGTTGGAACTGGTCGCGACGATCAGCGTGGCGGTGGTCGCGGTCGAAATCGGCTTGCGGCTGCTGTACGGCCGGATCGTCTTTGAGCAGGCGCTGTTTCTGCTCATCTTGGCCCCGGAATTTTACATGCCCTTGCGCCAGTTAGGGGCCAAGTTCCATTCGGGTCGGGACGGCGCAGCCGCCGCCGAGCGCATCTACACCATACTCGAGGTCGCGCCGCCGGAGCCGGCCGGCGAGGCCGACGTGCCGGACTTTACCGCTCTCCGGTTTGAGAACGTGTCGGTCTCATTTGCCGAAGGCGAACGCCCGGCCTTACACAACCTTTCGCTGACGATCAACCGGGGCGAGCACATCGCGCTGGTTGGCCCCACCGGCAGCGGCAAATCGACCGTGGCCCAGTTGTTACTCCGTTTTGTCCAGCCAGACCAAGGCCGGCTGCTGCTCATCAACGCCGCCGAAACCACCCCCCTGTCGGCCATCGACGCCGGCCGCTGGCGAGCGCACATGGGCTGGGTGCCGCAGCGGGGCTACCTGTTCAACATGAGCGCCGCCGA
>JAGRCC010000911.1 GCA_020433785.1 Anaerolineae bacterium | reverse complement strand
ACCTTTCGACTCGCTAGACCTTACGAATTCTTGCCAAACGAACCTTTCTGCTCACTAGACCTTATGAATTCTTGCCAAACAAACCTTTCGACTCGCTAGACCTTACGAATTCTTGTCAAATGGACCTTTTTACGCGCCGGTACCATTTGATTTCTTGTATGATCATCCCCTTCTGAGTACCACCCTATAATCGACTATCCGCCATTTCGACCCCAACAGCGTAGGTTGGGGTCAAGGGACGAGACCCAACACCCCGCCCGTATCTGTCGGGTTTCGGGTCTCAACCCGACCTACGTTTTACTTCGATGCAGCGACCGGGGAGGGCGAGGCAACTCGGCGAGATGGGGGTTGGCCAAATGAGCCTCAATCCGAGTTGCCTCGCCCTTACGCCACGCCGGAACCAATGTTTCGATTGCAAACTGAACGCAGTATAGACGAATGCGGGTTCGCCAATCGCTATTTTTCTGGTAATATACGACTGATCAGTTGGTCAGAGGAGTCAGATAGTCTCGATTGAGACGACACCGGCAATGAAAAGAAGGGGCCAGGGATCGGAGAACGGGGGCCAGCTTTTCCCCGCCCCCCAATCCCTGACCCCTGATCCCTATTTACAGAGGAGTGCGACAGTCTCAAATGAGACGAAAACGACAATGAAAATTACCGTAGGACAAACTTAAGTTTGTCCTACAAGTCTATTTTCAGGAGGGTTCATATCTTGGAGTTAAGTACATATCTCACGTTTATCGCCATATCACTAGGCTTCATTGCGACGCCCGGTCCGAACGTCTTGGTCATTATATCAACCAGCCTCAGTGAAGGTCGATCGAAGGGGTTTCAGACCGTTTTTGGCATTGGCGTTGCGATGATTTTACAGCTCACGGTGGCGGTGCTGGGGACGGCCTGGTTGGTGTATATGTTGGCGCAAGGCTTTGAGTGGCTCAAATGGGGCGGGGTGGCTTATCTGGTTTATTTGGGGGTCAGGCATTTGTGGGCGGCTGTGGCCCATGAAGAGCCGGTCGAAAAGGCGGCCTTTGTGGGTTCATTTGGGCGGGGCTTCTTTGTATCCCTGACTAATCCCAAAACCATTTTGTTCTTTGGGGCGTTCTTGCCTCAATTTGCGTTAGCGGGATCGTTGTTTTTTACCCAATTGGTTATCTTGTCGGCCACGTTTTGGGTGTTGGCCTTGGGGGTCAATCTGGGCTACACCATACTGGCCGGCCAGTTCGCTACGACGTTATCGTCCAGGAAGTCGTTGAAGATTAAACATGGGGTTAGTGGGGTGCTTTATCTAGGGGCCGGCGCCGTGTTAGCTTCAATCAAGCGAGCGTAAATTTGTCGTAGGTTGGATCGAGCCAATACCTTCGCTCGTATCTAGCGGGTTTCGCGCCTCAACCCCGACTCAGAGAAAATTCGATAGCATGCTATACTCAATAGACGGCAATACAACTTGGTTAGTGGAGAAAAATGATGGCAAAGTTAATTACAGAAATGGTGGGAGACGAACTGTATCAATACTATCCGCTGGGTGAGTATGTAGTCAGAGCTATTGGTGTTTGTGATGGGCGGCCTACATTTAAGTATACGCGAATTGAGATAACCGGTACGCTTGAGCGTTTGGCCTCAGGTGAAAGTATTGATGACATAGTCAAGGGGTACCGGGGACGTGTCTCACAGGATGCAATTTATGAAGCAGTGAGGTTAATTACAGCTCAATTCATTCTAACCCTACCAAAATTAGAACCCGCTTAATGACAGTCTTGGATGAACAACTGTTAGGTCGCAATCTTGAAGTAGAAATTGCCCGATGGTATCGGGGTACGATTCAGTTCATCGTTGATTTGCGACCTAACACGGTTATCAAGGATGATGCTATTCCAGAGATATTACGGCAGCAAAACCAACCCACATTTGTCACCATTAATGAGCGAGATTTTTGGGGAAAGGTAAAAATAGATAATCAATTTTGTGTTGTCTGTTTTACTTTATCCGATGCAAAAGCCAACGAGATACCAGATAAACTCCGGGCAGTGATGCGACCTGTAGAGTTTAAGACGAAAGCGAACCGAATGGGAAAAGTCATTCGGGTGACAGCAGAGGAAATTAGCTATTATACGGTCAACGATAGACAGATAAGAAGTCTGGAAGGTTGAGGTTATAAAAAATGATTGGCAATATACCCTGCGGTCTGGCTTCGCCTACTCAAGCTGAGGCAGCCTAAAGTCTCTTTTACTCCGACAGTCTTGACTTCTTGGCGGCCAGGTCGGGCGGATCGCTGGAGAAATCGTCGGGGGTGATTTCCTTCGGGGAGGTTTGAGGGGCGTTATCGACGATGGTCGTATCGATGCCCCCTTCAGCCAGGGCTTTGCTGGCTTCGGCGTCGATGTGAGCGGCTTTGCGAGCTTCTTTTTCCACGGCGGCCTGGGCCAACGCCAGTTTTTCTTCTAATGCTTGTAGCTTTTCCTCTAAATTGATGGCCTGCAGCGACTCGCGCTCCAGGTGACGATCCAACTCGTCGGCGCGGCGCTCGTGCACGCGCTGTTGTTCCAGGTCGCCGTGCCGGGCGGCCACGTCGGCTTGAGCCAGTTCGGTTTTGATGCGCTCGGCCAGTTTACGCTCCTGAACTTCCACATCGTTTAACGCCTGATGAATTTCAGCCAACAGTTCCGCTTCCTGCTCGTCGATCGGGCTGGTTCGCCCTCGACGCGGCAGGACGGAGCGGGCTTTGGAACTGAGTAAGAGTTCGACTTTTTTGAGTAGGTCCATAGTTTGATCGTTAGTTGGTTGGTTGGTTAGTTAGTTGGTTGAAAGTGAGGGGGACATGAGAAGTATGGGTTTTTTTCCTTAATCCCTACTCCATACCCCCTACCCCCAGGTTATACACCAACCACCTGAGTTCATTATAATATTTCGCCGGATTTGGCCTTGACAAAGTAGTCGTTGCAGGCTTCCTCGATGAGTGACGGGTTCATACGCACGGGTTCACCGGCGTATTCGCAGATGAGTTTGACGGTTTTGAGGACGTCGCGCGGGTGAACCGATTGCAGCGGTTTGCCGGTTTTGCGATACCACTCATTCAGCAGGTAGAGAAACGAGTCGCGATCCACTTCCGGAAAGCCCAGGGCTTGGGCTTGATTGGAGAAGATTTGAAAGAACATCTTCTCGTCCGGGCCAAACACGCCGACCTTGATTTGAATCCGGCGCAGGAAGGCGCCATCGACCAAATCTTCCGGATCAAGGTTGGTACTGAAGACCAACAACTGTTTGAACGGAATCTCAAAGGTTTGGCCGGAATTGAGCCGCAGAAAGTCGATGCGGGTTTCAAGGGGCACAATCCAGCGGTTTAGCAGTTCCGAAGGGGAGATCATCTGCCGGCCGAAGTCATCGATGAGGAACATGCCGCCGTTGGCTTT
>JAGRCC010000910.1 GCA_020433785.1 Anaerolineae bacterium | reverse complement strand
ATCTTGATTAGTTCGCTGGCGGCCTTATCGACCTTCCATCAGGAAGCCAAGAACTTTGATGATCCCAAAATTCTTGAAAAACAGCTTTGGCGGATTGTCGGCAAACTACCAACCATTGCTGCTTTTGGTTATCGCCGCCGCATTGGCCGGCCTTTTAACTATCCGGATAGTACGTTAAGCTATACCGCTAACTTTTTGTATATGCTTGACTATATGGGCCAACGAGATTATGAAGTTCATCCCGTCTCGGCCCGGGCGTTGGACGTTTTGTTTATTCTGCACGCCGATCACGAGCAAAACTGCTCTACCTCCACCATGCGGGCAGTCGGTTCCAGCCGGGTCGATCCTTACAGCGCCCTTGCGGGGGCTTCGGCGGCCTTGTACGGACCGCTCCACGGTGGGGCTAACGAAGCGGTGCTGCGGATGCTAACCGCCATTGAGTCGGTCTCGAATATTCCCACCTACATCGAGCGCGTCAAAAAAGGCGAAATGCGCCTGATGGGCTTCGGCCACCGCGTTTACAAAAACTACGACCCCCGCGCCAGCATCATCAAGCAAGTGGCCCATGATGTCTTTGAAGTTACCGGAACCAATCCCCTGATTGATATCGCCGTTGAACTGGAGCGGATCGCGCTGGAAGATGACTACTTTGTATCACGCAAACTCTACCCCAATGTCGATTTCTACAGCGGGATTATTTACCAGGCGCTCGGTTTCCCGGTTGACATGTTCCCGGTTTTGTTTGCCATTCCAAGAGCCGCTGGCTGGATGTCCCAGTGGATCGAAATGATTAACGATCCGGACCAAAGAATTGCTCGACCCCGCCAGGTTTATCTGGGGCCGGACGAGAGAGATTACGTACCGGTTGACGAACGATAAAGCTGATTCTTCATATCGGCTGATCAAAAAAGCCTCAAGGGTTTATTCATAATCCTTGAGGCTTTTTTTCTGGATTGATTACTAAGCGCCGATAAATACACTCGTCGTTCGACTGCCGCTTACTGCCGCAGCAAAATAGTCCCTCCTGCCCCAACAGCCAGGCAATTAGTGGGACCGTAGCAGTCAATGTCTTTGAGGTTGACGGCGACCGGTGAATCATCGGGCGCCCAGGTGCTGCCGTCATCATTGCTGATGAGAATCGTGCCGCCGTCGCCAACGGTGTAGCACAGAGATGAGCCGGGACAGCTCACGCCGGTTAAGGTCACGCCGGTTCCCGATGATTGGCTAGACCAATTGCCGCCCGTATTCGTAGTTTTGAAGATTTTGCCGATCTCCCCCACGGTAACGCAGGTACTTTGTTGAACACAACTAATGCTCAACAGCGACTTCTCCTCAGCTAACAGCAGGTCTTTTTTAGAGATCACCCCGATCCCACCCGGCCCGCCGGCGTTAGGATACGTGCCAATCACCCGCCCCCCGACGCCGACCATCCAGCAGGTTTTTGACGATATACAATCAATTCCAAACAACGGGGTGTTGCCCAGCCGACCACTGCCCCAACTGGCCCCGCCGTTGAAGGTAAACCGGGCCTCGCTATCATTACCCACGGCCACACACTCGCTCGTCGAAATACAATCAACCGCATCCATACGATACGACTGGTTAAATGGCGTCCACGAGCCGCCCGCATTGTTGGTTACCAAAATAATCCCGGCGCTGCCGGTCCGCTGGCCCACCGCCACACAGCGGCTGGCCGAAGGACAGCTAACATCATTCAGCACCAAACCGGCGATACCCGCCGGCGTAACCGGCGACCAACTGTTACCCCCGTTATTGGTATACAGCGCGATCTGTGAGCCAACCGCCATACAATTTTGCCCATCAGCCGTACAACTGACCCCCAGGAGTAGATTACCAACGCCGGACGTCTGGCTCGACCAGCCCGAGGGCGACCGGATGACAAACGGTAAATAGATATCTGAACCGGCCTGGCTCACCGGCCCCTCGGCTCCTGTCTCGATTAACGAGACCGGAACTTGATCGCCGGCCGGTAAGGTGGCCCGGACCATGACCCCGAACGCGATCAGAACTGCCAGCCCTAACAGCCCGTTCAGTATCGAATTGGAAAACGAAGTAGATATCAAGTCGATTAAGCGTTTCATTTTTCATCCTTTTTGAGTATGAATTCGAAGTGTAAATCAATGCCCTAATGAAAAATTCATTAAACTCACCCAAGCTTAATCTGCCATTAACGCCACAACTCCTTAAAACCTTCATAAACGCCATAACTCTGCGAACGCTATAAACGCTATTCCGGCAGCGGCGGCAAGCTGCGCAAAAACTCAATCGCGTCCGTGGCGGTGGCCACTTTAACCACCGTCAATTGTCGCGCAACAGCGACCGCATCGTCATAATTTTCTGGCGGCGATAGAAAATATTCCGCGCCGGCCAGTTCCGCCCCGGCCACTTTTTGTTGAACGCCGCCAATCGGCCCCACCGAGCCGTCCATATTAATGGTGCCCGTGCCGGCAATAATCCGGCCGCCGGTCAAATCTTCGGGGGTGACCAAATTGTAGACGGTCAGCGTAAACATTAGTCCGGCTGAGGGGCCGCCAATAATCTTCTGCGGTGTAATTTCAACCGGAAAGGGCAGGTCGATGTCAAAGCCTACATCCTCCACCGTGATCCCAATCCGGGGCGGCTGATCCGGTTCGGGAGATGGCATTAGTTGGGTCGTTATCTCCAGCGGCTCACCGTCCCGCTCAATTTGCAGCCGGGCCTGAGGCTGGCGCGGCTGCCGGGCCAAGTGCGTGATCAAAGCCGAGACCGCCTCAACCGCGGCCCCATTGACGCCGACAATGACATCGCCCGATTGCAGCCGTCCGTTGGCCGGACTGTCGGGCAGCACCGAGGTCACCCTGGCCCCCAGTCCGTGGATATCGACCTCATAGCCGGCCAGGCGCA
>JAGRCC010000909.1 GCA_020433785.1 Anaerolineae bacterium | reverse complement strand
GGCACTGTAGAAGTTCTGCCCCTAGCTTAAGCCCAAAAAGGATTGGATTATGCTTGAAGCTGTTCGCAATGCGTTTACACTACCCGACTTGCGGCGCAAAATCGTGTTTACGCTTTTGATTTTAGTTGTTTATCGGGCCGGGGCGCACGTACCTGTTCCCGGTGTTGATGGTACAGCTTTACAAAACTTCTTACAGTCCGGCAGTGACGGCAGTACCATTGTTCAGTTTCTGAATCTGCTTTCGGGTGGGGCGTTAGCTAATTTTTCGATAATGGCTATGGGGGTATACCCTTACATTACTGCCTCGATTATTATGCAGTTGTTAACCCCCCTTATCCCGCAGCTTCAAGAGCTGTCTAAAGAAGGCGAGCAAGGCCGTAATAAAATCAATATGTATACGCACTGGCTTACCGTGCCGTTGGCATTGCTTCAAGCCTATGGGCAGGTATTCTTTATTCAAAGCTCCGTGCCGGGTATTCTGACTAACTTTGGATTTGGCGTTGATCCTTTGACGACCATCGCTGTTTTAGTGTCTATGACTGCAGGGACAATGGTTGCGGTGTGGTTGGGCGAACTCATCACCGAACAAGGTGTGGGCAATGGTGTGTCGATTATTATCTTTGGCGGTATTGTGGCCCAAATGCCTAACCAAATTGCTCGCTTTGTCAGCCGTCAGGAATGGGGACATTTGCTCTTGTTCGCGATTATCACTGTGCTGACAATTGCGGTTATCGCTTTTGTGCAGGAAGGTCAGCGCCGTATTCCGGTGCAATATGGCAAGCGGGTGCGCGGGACAAAAGTCTATGGTGGGCAGAGTTCGCACATTCCGATGAAAGTGAATAGCGCCGGAATGATCCCACTGATTTTTGCTCAATCAATTATGATATTTCCGAGCGCTGTCGCTGCTTCATTTACTGTTAGCGATAATGCCTTTATTAGAAATGTGGCAACGGGAGTAGTGACCTGGTTCAGCCCAAATCCACAGTCATGGCCTTACTGGATCCTTTACTTTTTGATGGTGGTCGGTTTTACCTACTTCTACACCGATGTGATTTTTAAGCAGCAGAATTTGGCCGACAACTTGCAGCGACAGGGCGGATTTATCCCCGGCATTCGGCCCGGTAAGCGTACTGAAAGCTATCTCAATTCCGTATTGCAACGTATTACTTTGGTTGGAGCATTGATGTTGGGTGGTGTGGCTATTTTGCCCTGGCTTGTAAATCTCATCCCAGGTGTGAGCCAGAGTGGGTCTCAAACTCAGGCTTTGTTGATTACCAGTACAGGATTGTTAATTGTGGTAGGTGTCGTGCTCGATACCATGAAGCAGCTTGAGGCTCAACTCCTGATGCGTAATTATGAAGGATTTATCAACTAGGGTTGATGGACTTACGTAATTTAAGGGCTTAGTTGAAAGGAGACGTAACCATGAAAGTTAAACCATCTGTAAAGCGTAGATGTGACAATTGTAAAATCATTAAACGACGTGGTGTCGTTCGTGTTATTTGTACCAACCCTAGACACAAACAACGTCAGGGATAAGGAGGAAGGGAGTTACTTATGGCTCGTATTGCTGGTGTTGACTTGCCTCGTGATAAACGTGTAGAAACAGGGTTGACCTACATCTATGGTATTGGCCTAAAAACAAGCCAGGAAATTTTATCTTCTACGGGGATCAGTCCGGATACACGTGTAAAAGATTTGTCAGAAGATGAAGTCATTCAACTTCGGGATATTATCGATCGGGATTATGTAGTAGAAGGTGATCTACGGCGTGAAGTGGGCCTTAATATTAAACGTCTGCAAGAGATTGGTTGCTATCGCGGCCTGAGACATCGACGGAATCTTCCGGCACACGGGCAGCGAACACGCACCAATGCTCGAACCAGACGTGGCGCTCGTCGAACCGTAGCTGGTAAGAAACGGGCGGCTCGTAAATAAGTAGACTGGTGGATTGTGTATCTGTCGGTAAATGGTTGTAGAAATACCAGAATTAAATTGAGAAGTTTTAAGTTGGAGTTCTAATGGCGAAACAAAGAGGTCGAAGAACCAGATCGAGTAGTAAAAAGGAAAGAAAAAATATTCCTTATGGACGCGCTTATATTTTCGCGACCTTTAATAATACGATTGTTTCTATTACCGACCAACAAGGTAATGTTGTTTCTTGGGCCAGCGCCGGAACAAGTGGGTTTAAGGGATCACGTAAAAGCACGCCCTATGCTGCCCAGTTGGCCGCCCAAAACGCAGCCAGAACGGCTCAGGAACACGGCATGCGTGAAGTAGATGTCTTTGTGAAAGGGCCAGGACCTGGCCGGGAAGCGGCCATTCGCTCGCTTCAGGCGGCTGATATGAAGGTCCGCTCAATTACCGACAAAACCCCTATTCCTCACAACGGTTGTCGACCGCCCAAGAAACGTCGAGTGTAATTATTTGTTTTTCAAAAGGGAAGAAGGGTTAGCCAAGCCTGTAAACCTTTTGCGATTAAGCTAAATTATTAGGAGGAAAAATTGGCGCGTTACGTTGATTCTGTATGTAAATTATGTCGAGCTGAAGGAGAAAAGTTATTTCTTAAGGGCGATCGCTGCTTTTCACCTAAGTGCTCATTTGAAAAGCGATCTTATCCGCCAGGAGTACATGGTCGTCAGGCTCAATTTCGACGTAAGGAATCTGACTATCGGATGCAGCTAAGAGCAAAGCAGAAAACCCGCCGTGTTTATGGGGTTTTGGAGCGACAGTTCCGCCGTTACTTTGCTCAGGCGATTAACCAGAAAGGGTTAACTGGCGTTAATTTATTAATCATTTTGGAAAGTCGTTTAGATAACGTGGTATACCGCCTGGGATTGGCCTCGTCTCGCAATCAAGCGAGACAGTTGATTTCACATGGCCATTTTGAGATTAATGGCGTTAAAACCAACGTTCCTTCTTATCTAGTGAACCCTGGTGATATTATCGCTGTGCGCGAAAGCAGCCGACAAAAGGCCATTTTCAAGGAGATTGCCCAAGCTTTGAATGATGGCCGGGTACCGGATTGGCTTGATCTGAATGCCTCTAACTTATCCGGGCGAGTTGTGAGTTTGCCCACCCGCGAACATGTGGACGCTACGCTGAACGAGCAACTTGTCGTTGAATTCTATAGTCGATAAAAGCGTTATTTATACAGTAAGTCTTAGTAACCAAGGTTCTTTTTAAAGATGAAAGTTAGTTTTGGAGGGCGTTTCCTTGTCTGAATTTAATTTGGTTTTACCCAAGATAGAAACTGAGGCTAGCTCTCGAAGTTATGGACGGTTCATTATTGGTCCGTTAGAGAGCGGGTATGGTATCACTTTGGGCAATGCCCTTCGCCGTGTGTTGCTCTCATCCCTGAGTGGAGCGGCCGTCACATCTATTCGCGTTAGTGGAGTTCATCACGAATTTTCTGATATCCCTAACGGCCGTGAAGATATGACGGCTCTGATCTTAAATGTGAAACAACTTAGATTAAAAATGCATCAAAATGAGTCGGCTCGATTAAGGGTAGAAGTCAGAGGCGAAGGGGTTGTCACCGCTGGTGATTTTGAATGTCCACCTCATGTGGAAATTGTTAACCCTGACCTTTATCTATTGACGATTGACTCGCCTGATGCTGAACTAGATATTGAACTTGTGGCTCAAATGGGAAGGGGCTATTCCCCGGCTGAAGAGCGCGGTAAATTGCCCATTGGTGAGATACCGGTTGATGCTATTTTTAGCCCGATCCGTAAGGCCAACTATGTGGTTGAGCGGGCTCGTATTGGTCAGGCAACCGACTATGATCGGCTGCGCCTGGAAATTACCACTGACGGGACCATCCTCCCGCACGATGCCTTAAGCGAGTCGGCGAAGATTTTAGTACAGCACTTTTCGCTTGTAGCAGGTGGGGCGACTGAAGTTGAAGTTCAGCCTGAAAAAGAGGAAGAAGGCGGCATTCCGAATAAAGTGTACGAAATGCCTATCGAAGATCTTGAGTTGACGGTTAGAGCTTATAATTGCCTCAAACGTGCCGGTATTACTCAAGTTGGTGAAATCTTAGAAAAACTCAAAAAAGGTCAAGACGAAATTTTGGCTATTCGCAATTTTGGGCAAAAGTCGCTGGATGAATTAATTGAACGCCTAGAAGAAAAAGGCTATTTGAGTATGGTTAATGAAGACGGCGAGTTTCCTAAAGCGGTGGCTGAATTTAATGAGTAAACTTACCGGTTAGGAGAAGCAATTATGCGACACAATGTAATGGGACGAAAGCTGGGCCGATCAAAAGATCAACGCAAGGCTCTATTCAGAAACCTGACAACTGAATTGTTTCGCCATAATCGAATTACGACCACCGAAGCCAAAGCTAAAGCTATTCAGCCCATTGCTGAAAAGTTGGTAACCCTGGCTCGACGTGGCGATCTGCATGCCCGCCGTATGGCAGCCCGGGAGTTAACTGACCCTTCGGTGCTTAAAAAACTGTTCGATGAAACAGGAAAACGTGTGGGCGACCGGCCCGGCGGATATACCCGAATTTACAAGTTAGGCCCGCGCCGAGGCGACGCGGCCAATATGGCGATTATCGAGTTAGTTGATCAGGAGTAATGTGTTTTTTTAGCAGGGTAATTGGCTTGTGAGCCTTGAGCAGCGTTATTCGGCTGTGGTTGAATATGATGGCACCGAGTTTTATGGCTTTCAACTGCAAGCCCAAGCCCGAACGGTTCAAGGCGAAATTGAAAAATGTCTCAAACAAGTTACCCAATGTACAATAAGAATTAGCGCAGCTGGTAGAACGGATGCCGGGGTTCACGCCACAGGTCAGGTTGTTGCCTTCAATGTGGCCTGGAAACATTCTTTAGCTGATCTCCAGCGGGCTATCAATGCCAATTTACCGGCTGATATCGTCTTTAGCGAGCTGAAATGGGTTTCAACCCCAGATTTCCATCCTCGTTTCAGCGCTATCAGCCGGACCTATCAGTATCATATTCTTAATCAACCGTGGCCTAGCGCCATACAGAGGCGATATGCCTATCACGTTGATAGGCCCTTGAATGTAAATTTAATGCGTCAAGCCAGCCAACTTTTAGTGGGAAGCCGCGATTTTGCCTCTTTTGGCAAACCCCCTCAGGGAAGTAATACGGTGCGCCAAATAACTGAGGTGGACTGGCAGATTAAAGGCGACGGCCACTTGATTTTTAGAATTACAGCTAACGCTTTTTTGTACCGAATGGTAAGAAAAATTGTGGCAACTCTGGTACAAGTTGGATTAGGTACCATCCCTTTGGCCTCATTGGTAGAAATATTAGAGGCTCGTGACTTAAACAGTTCTGCTCCACCGGCTCCAGCGTGTGGTCTGTATCTGGTCAAGGTCACCTATCCGGAAAACCTGCGTTAGTTTTTTGCAAAGGAGAATGTTAGCGGTGAAAA
>JAGRCC010000908.1 GCA_020433785.1 Anaerolineae bacterium | reverse complement strand
GTGGGGCAGGGGCAGTTGGCGGAGCAGGTCTGGTCGGTCGAGAGCCGGGCGGCGGGGTGAGCCTCAAGCGCCAACGAGCGTGATTTCGGTAACCTCGGGCCGGCAGTTGAACCGAATCGGTGGGCCGATAACGCCCACGCCGCGATTGGTGTAAACCCACATGTCCGCCACCCGGTAGAGCCCCATCTCATATTTGTGCCCCAAACGCGGCAACACCAGCGCGCCTTTGCCCGGCAGGCGCACCTGGCCGCCGTGGGTGTGGCCGGATAGTTGCAGTGAGACGCGCCGGTCGGCGGCGAAGCGGTCGGCCAGGTCTGGCTCGTGGGCCAGCAGCAGGGTCGGGATGTCGCCGCGATGCCGGTCGAGCGCCAGCGCCAGATCGGGCCGGCCGCTCCAACCGTCGTCGACGCCGGCCACGTAGAGCTGCCCTTTCCCCACCCCCAAAGCCAAGCCTTCATTGCGTAAGACCGTTAGCCCGGATTCCTCCAACCCGGCGCGGACGGTACGATCGTCGGTCCAGATATCGTGATTGCCCAACACGGCAAAGATACCGTAGGTGGGATTGAGCGTCGCCAAGACCGGGGCCAGCTCGAAGATCGAGCCGGCCGTTTTGAGTACGAAGTCGCCGGTCAGGGCCACCAAATCCGGCTGCAACCGGTTGGTCGCCGCCACGACCTCGTTGACAAAGTCGATTTGGGTAAACGGATGGAGATGGATATCGCTGAGCTGAACAATTTTGAAACCCTCAAGCGAAGCGGGTAGGTTCTTGAGGGGAACCTGAAGCTGTTCGATGGATAACCAGGTGGTTTCGATTTGGGTGGCGTATTGAAAGCCGGCCACGCCGGCCGTGCCGGTTAAACAGGCGGTGGCCGTTAACCCGGCTGCGCCTTTTAGAAAGGTACGTCGGTTAAATTTCATGAGGCGTTTGGGCGTTACTTGATAAACGATAGTTCAGCCACAACCGGCAGGTGATCGGACCCGCCGCCATCCGGGAGGGTTTTGGCCTCGGAGGCATAAAAGTGGTTGCTGTGGAAGATGTGATCGATCCGGACCAATGGCGCCGGGAGGCTCACCCCTTTCACAGGGCGATCCTGGGAGGGGAACGTAAAGCCAAAGCCCCAACCGGCTTCCCAATGGGCGTTTTCCAAGTATTGATTGAGCATGCCATATATCTCTGATTGATCATTTGTATTGAAATCGCCGCCAATGATCAGCGGTTGATCGACGGCAGCGACGGCGTCAACCAGATTGACCATCTGTTGATACTGGCGCGACCAGCGGAGTGGCTGCCTAAGGTGAACATTCCAAACTTGTATATCGCCGTTGGGGGTGTGAACAATGGCTTTTTGGGCCCGCCCTTGTTCGTAAGAGAAATCCAATGGGGTCAGAGGAAAGCGGCTAATGATGCCTTGACCCGCTCTAGATGAAAAGGTGTAATACAGTTCTTGACCGGGGTAGAGTGTCTCCAATTCTTGGGTGAGCGAGTACGATAAAGAATCGTAGGCTTCTTGCACCAGTAAAATATCCGGTTGTTCGCGGCGGATGATGTCAGTAATGTTTTGCAGATTGTTGGAATTCCGCCAGTAGATGTTATAGCTCATAACCTTTAGCTGCCCGCTATGGGCCAGAACCGGATTGCCTCGCGGCAGGAAAAGCGGCGCGTAGTTGGAGATAATGAGGATAGTAGGAATAGCCAATAGGGTGGCCAGCCATTTACGTCGAGTTAATCCGGCCGCGGCCAAAGCCGGGATCAAGGCCAGCAGCAACCAGGCCATAAAATAGTTAAGAAGCTGAACCGGCGGCAGCTTGTCGCCTGGCCACCAGCGTAAGGGATACCATAAAATTAAACCTATCCCAAGCAGCCACGAACCTAGCCAGAAAAGATAGCAGATTAGGCCGACAACTTTCTTAAAGAATAAGGTAAAAAGGTTTAGCATGGAGACGTTATGTCCTTTATTGGCAAATTTTGCTTCGTTAGGGTTGAGATTTTAAGCGATCAAGTCGTTCGATGTGAGTCGATATGAGGATCATTCTGCCGCAGCCACTGAGCGACCAACCACACTAATAACGGGTAAAGGGTCAGACCCATCGTCAGCAGACCAATCGGCAGCTTAACAAACATGGTTTGGTGAGTGGTTAAGGTGGTTATGAAATAGCCAGGCATCAGCTTGCCGGCGATTAACGTTAATATAACCACACTAATATAAATGGTCTGGGTTCCAATCAACCCGGCGACCAGATAGACGCCTCGTCTGGTGGGGCGGGCGGCTCGTAAGCTGGCGGCTAAGATGATGATCCATAAAATGGAAAAAGCTGTTTCCAGCCAGATCAGATTGCTCGGATAGAGGCTGCCCGGCCCCCAACCGGTGGTCACTAGCTGATGGCGCTCGATTAAAGTGGCAAAAGCCAGATAGGTGGTAAAAGGTAGGGTCATCAGAGTGGCGTATTGCCAACTGTCGATGGCCAAGAGGGTGACGATAATCGGAAAGGTTATAACAAACAGCCATGATGTAGACGGCACAATGAGTACAGCCAGAAAAAGCCAGCCCAACCAGGCATACCACCAGGTCGGCCAGCCGCGCCACCAGGCCAGCCCCGCACCAAGTCCAAATAGAACCAGATAGATGCTGAGGGGAATATGTTGGCCGATCAAGGTCCAACCGATACCGGTAATTCCCAAAATAGGCAGGGCGGCCAAGAGAATGTCAGACCAATCGACTACGCCTGCGGCTCGACGCCAGGCGCTGCCGATTGTGCGCGGCAGGCCAAACTGCTGCACAGCTTTGGCTTCGGCGGCGGGGCGCGGTAACCCTTTTGCTTGAAATTCCTGAGCTAACGCATCCAGATGTGAATAGACTTCGGCCTCCGCTTCCGGTTGAAGGTGGCGTGGCAGGGATTTTTTAAATTCGTGCAAATACTCTTTTATGGCTGACATTGGCTGGTGTTTCTCCAAAGTTACTTTACCATCGAATTGACCATGCTGGTACCGTCAAGTAGCGAGTTAATCTTAGCAGTTTTGGCTTAATTTTAATTTAATATCCTGATCAATTGTCATAGGTCAAATTAACAGCCTAGACGGAGCCGTCTAATAATTTTAATAGATTGCGGGAAAAATCGCTCCACTGCCGAACCGATTTTTTAAGCTCAGCCTCACCTTTATCGGTAATATAGTAATATTTACGGGAGGGGCCGTCTTCAACCACTTCCCAGCGGCTTTCAACCAGCCCATCATTTTCTAAACGATGTAGCGCCGGGTAAAGCGTGCCCTGTTCCAGGCTAAAATATCCCTCACTGCGAGCCTGTAACTCTTTGACAATTTGATAGCCATACATTGATTTTTCCGATAACAACTTCAAAACCATTACGGCTGTACTACCCGTTCTCATATCCAGTTTAGCCACCATACTTCTCCTCAGTAGTTTAACCTACCTGTTTTGTATTTCTTTACGCCTAGATATTCTACTCTCCATCATAAAAGAGTCAAATCAAGAATTGCCTAGCGCTATCATTGTCAGTTTGTCAGAGATGGAGTATAATATCAAAGTCTACATATTGGGGTTATCAATTCTTTGCATACTATATGTGCCTATTTTTTGACATAAGGCGGTTGAGATGAACGATACCAGGTATGACCTGGAGCCGGATTTTGACGAGTACGACTCTTATGCCGAGAGCCATGTGACAGGCGTGGGGCTACCGCTGAGTCAACTGCTTTTGATTATCGGCGTCAATGCGGTCGTCTCGCTGATCATCAGCGTGGGCGTCGTGCTCATTGCCAACCGAGGGGTTGTACCGGGGACCGTGGCCGGGTCAGCGGCCGGGAGTGATCTGGCCGCCGAGGCTTCAAGCCAAACCGACAGCGCGGCTACGGTTAGCCTGGAGGAGACGGCCGTAGCCGTAGTGCCAACGCAAAGTACCCCCATCCAGACTTTGATCTACGAGGTGAAAGAGGGCGATACCTTGAGCCTGATCGCCGATAAGTTTTCCGTATCGCTGTTTGATTTGATGACGGCCAACGGTCTAAGTAATCAAGACTTTATTCAAATTGGGCAGGAACTAACGATCCCGGTCGGCGGCTTGCCCACCGGAACTGCCACTTTTACCGTAGTTCCCATTCCCACCGAAACCCCGCTGCCGTTTGACCCACCGACCCCGCTGCCGGACGATGCTGAGGTGCCGCCCGAACCGGCGGCAACTGTTGGCCCCTCACCCACCCCCAGCGATACCGCTACGCCATCGGCTGACACCGCGGCCTTGCTGTTGACCTCTACCCCGGCTCCATTTGATGAGATTAATGTGTCGATTACCCAAATTTTGGGGGCAGGTACGCTGGCTCAGGAAACGGTGGTCATTCTTAACCAGGGGGCCGGCACCAGCCTGCTTGATTGGCGACTGGAAGGCTCATCGCTGGCTAATTTTACCTTTCCCGATATCTTCCTGTTTAGCGGCGGTAGTATCAGGGTTCACACTTCCGCCGGACAAAACACCCCCAGCGATCTCTTTCTCAACCAGGGCGAAGCCGCCTGGCCGCCCGGCACTACCATCATCTTACGAGACGCCGAAGGTAATGAAATCTCGGTTTATACGGTGCCGCCTTCGTAAACAATCCACTTCGCTAGCCTGATTGATGATTCTAATTCAAAATTAACGCGCCTGTGCTATAATCTAGAGTAAACTCTTCTAACTTCAGGAGCAGGATTTTGAATAGAGAGATCGTCATGTACGTGCGCAACTCCTATTGCCCCAGCGTCGCTCTGGCCCGTGATTTGTTGAGGCGTTATCAAATCCCCTATCGCGAACTCAGTATCGATGCCGATCCGGACATTGCGGACCGGCTTAAGTCTTGGACTAACGGCTACAGCGTCCCCACCCTCATCCTGACCAACCCTGGCGAAGATGTCCCCCACACCGATTTTCTGCCCAGACCGACCGAACACACCATCAAAGGCTACGATCGCGGCCCGATGATCTCCGAACCCAATAACCGTGATCTGGAAAACTGGCTCCACAAACACGGGTTTTTAAAGAAGCCGTACAGTCGCTAGTACCTGATCCCACATCATAGGCTTTCCACATTGATTTACCGTTGCAGACGGCCAATTTTTAATTGTTAGCCCTATTATAACTTTTATTCCATCACGTGAGGTGAGACGATGTTTAAAAAGACGGTTACTATGATTTTAGGGATGTTAGCGGCTATTATCCTAATGTTTGGGCTTTTTGGGTCTCAAACGCAAGCTCAGGAGTCGGGCAATAACTTTATTTTCATTAATTACATTGGTCAGGAGCTGTTCCTCGACCTTGATGATGTAACCTATACCGTGCCTGGCACAAATACGGTCCCGGAAGGCGGCCAACTCGCGTTGCAACTCAACCCTGGCGAGCATAAATTTGCCGCCAACGTGCCCGGTATTATCGGCGAGGCCGGAGAGTTTACGTTAACGTCCGGCGGATTTATCGCCAAAGCGGCCCGGTTGGATCAAACCGCCCCGGCCATTGGCCCCGATGGAACCCTGTTGGCTAAACCCAAAGATATTGTTGACGTGTTTGATTTTGATCCAAACGTTGAGCCGATGGCTGATACACCCCCGGTCGATACCTGGCAGCCGACGACTGCGGCGGCCGGGCAGGGGAGTATTGTCTGGATCAACTA
>JAGRCC010000907.1 GCA_020433785.1 Anaerolineae bacterium | reverse complement strand
ACATGACGTCGATGTTAATGATGATTGCCATACTGGTCTCGTTACACCGTTAAGTCGTTCTCGGATTTTATTTCCACGGCATTCTGCAAAATCTGTTCAACCATCGCCGTCGCGGTAGCGACGACGATCGAAGGGAAAATAATGAGGACGCCCATAAAAACCGGGGCTCCAGGATTGTCACTGTCACGGTTGTTCATCAATATAATGAAGATTTCCTCTACCACAACAAAACCAATGATGGCTAGTGCGCAATATTTTATAGTCCGCAGAGCTTTCACGACTTCCGGTGAGAATACCTTATTTTGTCCGACATATCCCAACACCTTGAACGCCTGATAGAGTGCAATGAAGAACGGAATGGAGCCCGCATACACAAGCGCCAAAAATGGATCTTTGAAATAGATCTCAAAGAGCGTGGCGTGCGCATTTCGGCCCTCGATGTGAGGTTCCCAAAGCAGGAGAGCAAGAGCGCCAATGCCGATGAGCACAATGACTGTCTGAAGAAATATGGTTGAGCTTCGCTTCATAAATAACACCTCACTCAGTATTAGATAATCATATTTTAACGAGTCATTTATCGTTTGTCAATATATTATTATCGTTTTATAATCAAATCATACACTAAACAGAGAGGCAAAAGGAGGTTGGTTGATACAATTCACGAAATACCATGCCCTCGGTAACGATTACCTGGTGGTCAAAACGGACGGTATAGACCGCCGTCTAACACCGGCCGCTGTCCGGCGCATCTGTCACCGGCACTATGGCATTGGGTCAGACGGCATCCTGGTCCGGGGCGCGGATGACCCCCAGGGCCGCATCACCCTGCGGATATTCAACCCTGATGGCAGCGAAGCCGAAAAAAGCGGTAATGGGCTGCGGATCTTTGCTCGCTACCTGTGGGATACGGGCGTTGTCCGGGAGACTCCCTTTCCGGTCCTGACCCAAGGAGGACTGGTGACGTGCCAGGTCTTGGCCCAAGGTCAGGCGGTGACCGTCGAGATGGGGCACGTTAGTTTCACCAGCACCGACATCCCTGTGCTGGGACCGCCCCGCGAGGTCCTGCGCGAAATCTTGCGGGTCGATGGCCAGGCCGTCGAATATTCCGCCGCTACGCTGGGCAACCCCCATTGTGTTATTCTTCGCGACCACGTGTCCGAAGCCGAGGCCCGCCGCCTTGGCCCCCTGCTTGAAACCCACGAGCAGTTTCCCCAACGGACGAATGTGCAGTTTATGGCGGTGCTCGACCGCAGCAACATCCGGCTGGCCATTTGGGAGCGGGGGGCGGGGTATACCTTGGCCTCCGGCAGCAGCAGCTGCGCCGCCGCGGCCGTGGCCTATCGCTTGGGCCTATGCGACGCCGCGATCACGGTCCATATGCCGGGGGGACAATTGACCGTTGAGCTTAGCGAGCCGTTCGCCGCGCGCCTGACCGGGCCGGTCGTCAAGGTGGGCGAAGGGGTTATCGCGCCCGAAGCGCTGGCCGATGTTCTGAAAGAGCCATAAGGCAGAGTTTATCCCCACTACCGGTTTCAACTATTCCCACTTCGCAGCCGCCGGCTAGGTTAATCTGGCGGTTATGAGTTCAACGGCCTTTTGGTATCCGCCCGCCGCTATAAAGGACGCGCTGAGCTGCTCGGCCTGGTGGCGATAGGTGGGGTCCGCCAGGACCTGGTCTACTGTTCGGCGTAAGACGCCGGCATCGATCCGACCATAAGGCGGCTTATCGGCTAAAACCAGGCCGGCCCCTTGACGAGCGACCTGCCGCCCATTGAGGGCTTGCTCGATCTGCTGCGGCACAACCACCAATGGGACGCCGTAATATAAGCCCTCGCTGATACTGTTCATGCCTCCGTGGGTGATAAACAGATCGACTTTTGACAATAACGATAGTTGAGGCACAGCCGGTTGAACCAGGCAGTTATCGGGGATGGGTTCCAGGCGGCGTAGATCCGTCTGGCGGCCAACGGCCATAATCAACTGGGCCGGATGGTCGGCAAAAGCCGTCAATACGGCCCGATAAAAGGCGGTGTTGGTATTGTAGAGTGTCCCCAAGGATAGATAGAGGTGAGGGCGGTTAGGATCGAGCCAATCCCATGGAAAGTCGGTTTGGGGTCGGGAACCGGGTAAAATCGATGGCCCGACAAAGTGAAAACGGTCGTCGATGAAGGGCGTGTCGGGTTGAAACATTCGGGAGGTATAGACCAGCGTTAAGTCGCCGGTACACGGCATGAGGACTTTGTGGGGAAAGATTTCAGGTCCATACGTACTGACCAACTGCCGGCGGCGGCGCAGCAGGGCCGGCATGTTGGGCAGAGCCAGGCGGATGATGGCGACATAATCACGCCAGGTCAGCAACCCCGCCACGCCTTCTTGCACTAATAGGCCAATGGAGGCGACTGACGGTATCTTGCGTAGGTGAGCAGCCTGCATCCCCCACAGGGCAATGGCATCGAACATGACTAAATCAGGCTGCTCGCGGTCAAGTTCACTTAAGACAAAGGGTAACAGATAAATAGATTCTTCCAGGAGAAATACGGTCACACTGACCAAGTTATTGATGCGACGGGTGAACTCGGCTTCGGTGGCGGCGGAGTCGGGATAGGCCCGAAATTCAGCGCCGGTGGTCTTAATTACCGGTTCAAACGATGGGGCATTATAGTAGATGACCTGGTGTCCCTGCCGGACCAGTTCGGTGACAACAGGTAAGGATGGGTTGACGTGCCCGTAAGCCGGGATATTAAAGAAGATTATCTTTGCCACGGTAGTTTTATTGAAGGGCTAGGCTGCCATCAGCCGTTGTCCCTCATCATAATCGCGATTAACTTGGACTAAATTTACCATACACTATTATAGTGGTTTCTTCTATTTTTACCGCTTCGCTCATATTGAGCCGTCTAGTGTAACCCATACGTTGATTATTATTAGTGTCTAAGACTTACGCAGTTGGGTGTACCGAACAAGGTGACAGTCACTTTTTGTCGAAAATGAACGCCCGCTTAACCCAAACAAGTCGATTTATCAGTACTAAGTGACTGTCACCTATTGAACTGCGTAACTTCTAACACCATCCAACAGGACTGAATGAGGGCGACTTTGGTGGGCGTTGGAGAGGGGGAACCAAGTTAATTCTGTGAAAAATAGGCCATATTCCCAATTGTTTCTGTGGCGACATCTAGCCCCATCTCTGATACCTCTTTTTTCAGAGAGGCGCTGGTATTTATCGTTGCCACTTCTCCTGCTTGCAAAAGTAGCTTCAAATAATTCCTGCCTAGCCAGTTATTGCCAACCAAACTATTGAAAAATAGGGTTCCGCTCTCTGACTTCATCCTGAATAGCGTTTGAATAAAGCCTGCCGTATCGCTAAACAGATGCAACATACCAAAAGATTGGACTGTTTCAAACACGCCATCTCTAAAGGGTAACGACAGTATGTCACCTTGCAACAGATAGATATTCTCCGGTATCTCCCCGTTCAAGGCGATTAATCTTGCCTTTGCTTTTCTCAGCATCCCCAAGGAACGATCCAACAGTACCAGCGGGCGTTCTTTATATTGGGCATAAAGTTCGCCCGTAAAGACCAAAGACCCACACCCGGCATCCAAAACATATCCCTTTGAACCGGATATCAAGGCCTTACGACAAAATTCCTGATAATCCGACAGCCGGTTCCCCCACATTATTCTGTTGTAGAGCTGGCTGCCGATCAAAATATCATACAAATCTGCCTTGTTATCATATTCGTGTTCCCTTTTTGTGCTTTCAATTGAGGTGAAGATGCCAGCCTCTATTTCTTCAAGAACCATATTCTGTTTCAGTAAGTTTTTGATCATTTGTTTCTGTCCTCTTTTCTCGGTCACGATAACCGTATTGAGTAGGTTGGGGTCGAGGCACAAGCCCCGGCAAGCCTGGGGTTGTGGGGGGGGTCACTTCGCTCAACCCAACCTACCGCTGACTGTCACCTGGTTCGATACCCCCAACTGCGTAAGTCATATACCATTTATTTAGCTTTAGTTTATCAGCAGAGTGTCCCAAAAATGTTCAGTCTGTTATCCGCCAGCGTTCCAATATCGTGCCAATTGTGTGTGCTCTTATCTTCAGTTCCACCAACCAAATCTGGCTCGATGTTGCGCACGTTCCGGCTCTCCTCAAACAAAGCGAGACCCAGGCTCATCCCACCCTGTCCGGTTGTCGGGCGTGTCAGACCGGCCTCAAACAGGGGGTTGAGGGATAGCTTGAAACAGCGGTTTTGCCGTATTTTCCGGAGACGGTAGCAACGGGGGGAATAATGTTCCGGTCAACCGGCAGTTGTCAGCGGCCTTGCGGGAGAACCCGATTGAGACAGCGCCGATTTAGGCCCTTCGTGTTGAGCCGCCCGGTGTGGGGAGAAACCAGACCCCAGGCTGTTGAATCACGGTGATTCGGGACCCGTTTTTAGTACACCCTAAGGAATCACCGTGATTTGCCACCCTTTTTTAGTATACCCTGATGAATCACGGTGATT
>JAGRCC010000906.1 GCA_020433785.1 Anaerolineae bacterium | reverse complement strand
CTTCCGTAATTTCAAACTGAGCATCCTCTAAGGCCTGGCGGCTGGTTGCTATGGCAAACTGCGTACTCCGAGCGAACCGTTTGGCCGCTCTTTTGTCGATCCATATTGTCGGATCAAAGTCCTTAACTTCACAGGCGAATTGAATGTTGTAATCTGACGCATCAAAGGCCGTAATACGATCAGCGCCGGAAACACCGCCTTTCATGTTTTCCCAAAAAGTGTCAACATCATTTCCTATGGGCGTAATAGCGCCCAGTCCAGTAATAACAACGCGAGTCATAAGTTATCCTCTCACAAAAATTTTCGGATTTTAGCCCTGAATTTGAATGTAATTTAATGGATTCTGAGGTAGAAGTGATGATCAGGTTAAACGAATTTAATGCAAAATTTTATTCTCGTTAATAAAACAGGCAAATTTACTTTTGTGACCTACTTCACGAGCGAATTTTGGCATCTTAGAATCAAAGTTCTTGTATAATTAATTCAACACGCAAGCCGGACTTAAGTTACGGTGATTTTGCCCTCAGAAGCCAATTTTTTTAACTTTTCTTCATCTAAAATAGGAATGTTTAGACTTTGCGCTTTATCCGCTTTGCTACCGGGGTTATCACCCATGACGACATAGCTGGTATTTTTGGAGACGCTGCCGGTCACCTTGCCGCCATGCTGCTCGATAAATTCTTTGGCTTCGGTGCGGCTCCAGGTCGGTAGGGTGCCGGTGATGACAAACGTTAGCCCGGCCAGCGACTGAGGCGCGCGATCGGTTTTGGCCGGTTGGGTTACTTGCAACGTAACGCCGGCCTGCCGGAATTTTTCGATCAGCCCTTGATTGGCTGGTCGGTTAAACCAGGCCACAATCGAGGCCGCAATCCGGGGGCCAACGCCTTCAATCGACTCCAAATCACCTTGAGAGGCGTGGCTCAAGCTGTCGATGGACGGGAATGCCGTGGTGATCAACTCGGCTACCGTGCTGCCGACATAGCGAATACCTAGCCCGGTCAAAAACCGATGAAAGGGGCGCTGTTTGCTCTGCTCGATGCTGGCCAGCAGGTTATCGACCTTCTTGGCGGCGAAACCTTCCAGCGCCAGTAACGGCTCGCGCTGTAAGAAATAGATATCGGCGATATCTTGGAGTAACCCCTCAATGGCCAACTGTTCGCCAATTTTGATGCCGAAGCCCTCGATGTCCATGGCCGAGCGCGAGACAAAGTATTCGATCTGGCGGATGAGTTGGGCCGGACAGGCGGCGTTGATACAAAATAGAGCCACATCCTCGCCCTGGCGGCTGGTGGGTTCGTTGCAAACCGGGCAGCGCTCCGGCGGCTGGACCGGTTGCGAGTTGGGCGGGCGCAAATCCAATATCGGTTTGACTACCTGCGGAATAACATCCCCGGCCCGTTTGACGACCACGGTATCGCCCTCACGAATATCCTTTTTAGCTAAGTCATCGTAGTTGTGCAGCGTAGCTTGACTAACCGTGACGCCGCCAATATTGACCGGCTCGAGTTCGGCATAGGGTGTGATTTGGCCGGTGCGGCCCACGTTGCCTTTGATGGCCAGCACTTTGGTGGTCGCTTCCTGAGCCGGAAACTTGTAGGCGATGGCCCAGCGCGGCGCATTGCCGACCACGCCAAGCTGCTCTTGCAAAGCAAAACTGTTGATTTTGATGACCGCGCCGTCGGCATCGTAGGGCAGTTGGTTGCGACGAGCCATCCAGGTGTGGATAAAATCCAGCACCGCCTCAAAATCGGCGGTGTGCAGAATGTCGGGATTAATCGGAAAGCCCAGCGCCTTGAGGTAATCGAGGGCCTGGTGTTGGGTTTGCACTTCCGCCCCCTCGACGTAACCGATGCCGTAGCCAAAGAACGCCAACGGTCGCTGAGCCGTGATCTTGCTGTCCAACTGGCGCAGCGAGCCGGCGGCAAAATTGCGCGGGTTGGCGTAGATACGCTCGCCTTTGTCCGTTTGGGCTTTGTTGAATTTATTGAATTCGGCAATGGGAATGTAGACTTCACCCCGCACTTCGATGCGCTCCGGGGGGGTGAGATTGTTTGATTTGGCCGGAATACGGAGCGGAATATTTTTGATGGTCCGGACATTGGCCGTGACATTCTCGCCGATTGAGCCGTTACCGCGCGTTGCGCCTCTGACCAACAGCCCGTTTTCGTAGGTCAGGGCGATGGCCAGCCCATCGATTTTTGGCTCGACCACAAACTCCAGGTCGACCGTGGTAACGCCTGCTGGCAGCAGTCGGCCGATCCGAGCCAGCCAACTACGCATATCGTTGTCATCGAACGCATTACCCAGACTGGTCAATGGGATGGGGTGAGTCACCTTTGCAAACTCGCTGAGTGGCTCGGCGCCGACGCGTTGGGTAGGCGAGTCGGGCGTCACCAACTCCGGGTGAGTTGCTTCCAGTTCGCGCAGTTCGTTCATTAACTGATCGTATTCGGCATCGCTGATGACGGGATCATCGAGCGTATGATAGCGATACAGGTGATAATTTATTTGATCACGTAATTCAGCTAATCGGATTTCGACATCGGCCATGATCTCTCCAAAAAAATAGGCATCGCTGTTGCAAGCGATGCCTATTATAGGGCAAAACTGCCCTTTTTCAACTGTTAGTTACCGCTTTGCTGCTCCAAAAATTCGGGCGGCAGGCTGGGTTCAAGGAAATCTTGAACGACCCACCCTTCATTTTGATCTTCGTCGCGGATGTACCACCAGACAAAATCTTCCTGATTTTCGTCGGCCTCAGGCCCTTTCAGAATTAAGACGATGCTGTCTTCATTGGCGACGGTTAACCGGGCATTGTTCGTCCCCGGTCCGGACCGCATACTGACGCCGGCTCCATCCGTTCCGATCACCTTGGCGTACACATCCGGCGCCAGTGCAGCCGGTAGGGTTGGCACAGGGGTAATGGTCGGTGTCGGTGTTAGGGTTGGTTCTAGAGTGACGACAGGCGGGATGGTGGGCGACGCCACGCCTTGCCCCGGCGTCGCTTCGGCCACAACTTCAGTAGGAACCACGCCGGGGATGGCGCTGGGCGTGGGGGTAATCGATTGTTTTCTAATGATATTAAGCACACCCAGGCCGACCAACCCAATGACAATCAGGCCGGACAGCGCCCCAATTAAAATCCACGCAATCGGAAAACCGACTTCCGCGGATTGCACTTCTTCCAGGCGACGCGGGCGGCGTGTCCTGCGAGTTTTTTGATCCCAATCAGCCATA
>JAGRCC010000905.1 GCA_020433785.1 Anaerolineae bacterium | reverse complement strand
GAAGTTAAGAGTCGAGTCAGTCAACAATCCTCTACCGATGACGCAGTAGAGGAAACAATCGTGCAGTACTCATTCTTATAACCCCCTCCCTTTTTGCCTTCCGGTCAATGGCGACCGGCCGGGCGAGAGGGGATCGTATCAAGTCGGTTAGGACCGGCCGATCATCGGCGATCGGTTGGGTCTGCCCCGGCATCATTTAATCATCAGTAGAAAGGAGTTCTGACGATGGGGCTTTTCAGCAAAGCCAAATTTTCGCTTGGCCAGACCGTGGCTACGCCCGGAGCAATCAGCGCTCTGGATGCGGCTGAAGAAACGGCAGTGGAACTGCTCTTCCGTCACCAATCGGGTGACTGGGGCGAAGTGCCGCCGGAAGATGCCCAAAGCAATGAACACAGCCTGAAACACGGCTTGCGTTTGTTGTCGGCCTACACTCTGAGTACCGGGGTTAAGGTTTGGGTCATCACCGAAGCCGACCGCAGCGTGACGACGATTCTGTTACCCAGCGAATACTAAGTTTTACCCTACCGGTTTCTACCCTCATAGAAGCCGGTATTTTTTTGGTTGGGTTGTGGTACCATCTGATTGATGGCCAACATAACTGCCCAGCGTTCAGAAACCGCCCCCAGGCCGATTAAGTTGGTGCAAGCCGCCGCTGAGGATTATCCGGGCAAGGAAATTAGGCTTAGTTTTCCTGATGAATGGGAACTGGTCGAGCGACTTGAAGAACAGAACCGACGGCTGTATGTGGCTCGCTTTCCGGTCAGCCAGGAGCGACCTCGCCGGGACCATTTCTATGGCTTATCGCCTGAGATTAATCTGTCGTTGACGACGTATCGGCATTATAAGTTGTTTGCACCCCAGTTGGTGCCCACTTTTCAAATGGCTTGGTATAGCCATCTTGGTCAGGGCCGGATCATTGGGACCGGCCCCGCCTATATGAACCTCCGGGAAATGGGGCAGGCCCAAGTCTGGCACGGTGACCGGGAGGCGGTGCTGTGGGAGTGTTACGGCTTCGCTTATGATCGGCCCAGACCGGACTGGCCGGCGACCTGGGGTCGCTTCTGGCAGGTGGTTGAGCGCGACTTGCCGGTCAGCCGGATATTTACGCCACCGATTGAACCTACCTCTCAAGAGAACTATCCAGATTTTCTCGGTCAGCAGGACTACACCCCCGATCCATCTTTTGAGCGATGGTGGAGCAAGCCGAGGTGATTGTGATATAGTAGAGGCAACCCTATGAGCGTCGAACAGCAGCCTAATCAGTCCTCGCCCTTGGAACCGACGGTCGAGGAACAACGCGAGCAAGCCTTTGGTATGGCCATGCGCCGGGCGGTGGATGACCTGTTTACCAATCAGCCCATTGCCGACGTCTTAGCGGGCACAGAAGGAAATACTGAGGTCGAGCATTTTATCGGTGTTTGGAAACAGGGGCTGGTTGAATTTCTGGAAGGCACCGGGGTGATGGCGGTCGAGGAGTTCGTCAAGGATTTTGAACGGTTTCAAAATGAGCGCAAGGCCGGGCCAACGGCTGACACCCGACAGGATGTCGCGCTCCGGATTGATGAGAATGGTGCCGAGAAATGAAATCTTCGCTCGCCGCTAAGGCAGGTCTTTCGGCTGTAGTTAGCCGAAAGAGTAGGGGACAGCGTCTGGGTTGCTGGCGGTTGTCAAGGCAGATCTCCATCAATTTCTGCAAAATTGTCTCCGGGTGGCTCCGCCAGCCTTGACAACCCCGCACTTGATTTACCAACCGAGGTATGGTCACCCCCCCCCCGTTTTGGCTTAATGGCGTATTTCCACACTTGTAACGGACTCGACAATTAAGGAAATCCTACCCCCCTTTCTTTAAGTGAGACCCAGCGTTGTTGATTCCCCACGACGATATGGTCTAAAAGCTCCATCCCCAGCAACTGCCCGGCTTCGACCGTGGAGCGGGTGATTTGCACATCTTCTGGTGAGGGCGACGGATCGCCGGACGGGTGGTTGTGGGAAATGATGATGGCGGTGGCATTGACCAGAACGGCCGGGCGGAAAACTTCGGCCAGGCGAATGATGCTGCTGTTGACATTGCCGCGATAGACCATCGCATCGTGGGTAATGCGGTTTTTGGTATTGAGGCACAAGGTCCACAGCTCTTCCTGGTCACACTGCTCAAAAGGGGTGAAGACGTTGTCTTGTAAATATCTTGCGGCGGTATCGGGACTAGTGACCGTGTATTTAGAGGCTACTTCACGCATAAAGCGACCGTACTCGGTGCTCAGATTGAAGGTCAACCGGGGTTTGATATCCCGGCCCTGAGTCAGGTGGCCCAATCCGCGATAGGCTTTGGGAGTTACTTCCTGGGGAAAACCGTATTCCAACTGGTTTCCCCATGCTTCAAAGGTGAGTTGGTAGAGACGTTCGGGCATACGATAAACGGGTATCTTCAGTTTACCGCCTCCAGTGCCTAATCACCAGCTGCGAATTGGGTGTTGATTGCAAACATCGCCACGGCGTACTACAGTGGATCTATGAGCACCGCCTCCACCAAATCCACTCTAGGTCAGATCATCGGAAAAGTCTTCACCGTCCTGTCACCGGAGTGGCTCAAGTTACTGCCGGATTTGTTTCAATTTGCGCGTCGCTGGTGGCGTAGTCGGCAGCCGCCAGGACTGTATGAAATTTTGGATTATGATGTAACCTTGGAGTTGCTTGATCCCTATGGTCAGGTGGCGGTCATCAAGAAGCGCCAGAAGGTGAAATTTCTGCAAAACAACATTATTGCGTTTGAGGATTATGCTTGGGGGGACGGGGATATTTTTGCGGCATACACCTGTACGCCGGGTGTGGTCACGGATAGTTATAAGGAAGGGGATCGCTACAACGTTCTGATCTCGTTGCGTGAGACGAAGAATACCGGAGACGTGACCGATTTCTACATCGAACGCACGGTCAAATACGGTTTTACCCAATCAGAGGAGGCGCTGCAAACCGAAATTCGCCATCAGACCAGGCGTCTCAAAGTCACAGTTATATTTCCCAACGAGAGAAAATGTCAGAGGATGGCCTTGTTGCATCGCAGTCATCGTCAAACCAATGTCTTGGGGCCGGAGCATTTTACCGATTTACCGGATGGTCGGCAACAAGTGGTCTGGGAAACTACTCATATTAAACGCTTTGAAATCTATACGCTGAAATGGACGTGGTAACAGAGAACGGGCGATGAGTCCCGGAAACCCATCGCCCGCAAGAGAGACTGCTTAGCCGCCGGTTCCGCCACTCATAGGGCACCTCCTGTGTAGGCTATTACAATCGCGATTGCCAATGCATTAAGGAGTTAAGAGGATGACATTGAGGAAGAACGAGAAAAAGAGAACGAAGTTGAAGGTCTTATAAAAGTACCTCTAGAGGTACTAATTGTCAAATTTTAAAATGAAACCGCCGTGGGTTAGTTTTTTTCGGACTTGGGTCCGGGGCGGCGGTCCTGGGCGAGGTATTCCCGAATGGCCTCTTCGGTGGTGAACCAGTCCCGGCCAATCTTCTGACCAGCGATGACGTCCTGACGCAGGAGACGTCGGATGTAACTGGGAGTGAGACCACTCAATTCGGAAGCCCTCGTAACTGAGATTAACTTCGAGGTGAGATCCGCCAGCGGATCTCTGTTGGTGGACTGTTCGGACAAATTCGATATGTGATTGTAAAAGTTAATTAATGTTTAATGAGGGGAACGGTACTTTGGTTTGTACAATTTGTCAAAGTAACGAATGCTGGCTGGTTTAAATTTTTATCCTCACAAATACGTTCAGATAGCCGCTGAATAAGGAATGTTAGCGGACCAAAACAAATCATCTATTGCTAAGCCAGCGGCTCTTAATTATATCTGTAACTTCATTGGCGATTTTGGTCAGTTCCATATCAACATCGATGTCTTTGCCCCTGACCCAGATAGGTTTGCCTCCGTTAGGTCTGACTTGTAACTTACTAAGCCAGGGAAAGAAATTCCAGGCGCAAGGTTGAGCAATAATCGGATAGATAACAAAGTTCATGGCGCGTTCACGCCGTTTAAGCAATTTTGGAATTTCTAGCTCTTTAGGCAACTCCAAGAAAATAAACAATCATAGTTAAGATGAGAGAGGAGCAATCCACACAAAGTATTTCTCCAAACCAGGAAAACGTTCAAAGCGTTTTTCAAGGTTAGCCATCGCTTTTTGGCTCAATTTGACCCCAGTTTGGTTAGTGATGTTGATGTGGATCAGCTGTTTACGGATCGGGGAAGCGGTCGCCATCCACTTTCAAGATATTGAGGTTCTTCAAAAAGGAAGGACCACTTCGAAAAAATACATAGCGGGGAGGGCGTAATTCTGTCCAATCTTTGATTTTGTAGTACAATGGGACCGGATTTTTATAGGCTTGAAGCGGAGGGCACTAAGGAGCGAACAGCATTAATATTCTCAATCTGATCCAGGCCATCTTTGCCGGCTTTTGTTTTTATGCCGCTATAACACACGCCATGATTGGGCTGCGCAGCCAACCGCGTAACACAGTTCAATTGTCATTCGCCGTACTAGCTCTGTTTTTTGGTTTAGACAGCATTTTTATTATTTTCCTGAACCTAGCAATTGAGTCGGGTTCAGCTTACAGCATTGTCTCCGTAAATCGGTGGGACCTGCTTGTTCTCTACCTGTCTTACGCTGCATTGTTCTTGTTCATCACGTTGTATACAGGTGTACAAACACGGCTGGTTCCAAAAATAATTGTGGTAGTATATGTAATCATCGCTGTTTCAAATATTCTGATTCCTTTTCCCAGCACCTGGGCCTATTCCAGCTTAGAAGTATCGGGCAATGCAAACATAGTTTCAAATGATGGCGGACTTGTCATTGTATTTCAACCCTGGTATAGAAGTGAAGTTGTAATAACTATTGTTCTACTCGCCGCCTATACAGCTTATTGTGCCAGCAAACAATATCGTCGTGGGGAGCGCTCTGATGCCGTGGCTTTGGCTATTGCTGTAGGTGTATTCAGCACGGCCTATTGCTGGGACGTTTTTCTAATTGAGCTTGGTCTTGTTCCTCTGGTATTTCTGACCCAAAATGGCATCATGGTCCTTTTAGTGATTATGAGCCTGCGCCTTTCGGGGCAAATCGTTAAGGCAGAACGAGTGGCCCACCAGCTTAATCTTGAGTTGGAAGGTCGGGTCGAGGCGCGGACAGCCGAACTATCCAACGCCAATAAGGCCCTGCAAACAGCTATAGAAGCGGCGGATGAAGCACGCCGTGTGGCTGAAACGGCCAACCGGGCTAAGACCGTCTTCCTGGCCAATATGAGCCACG
>JAGRCC010000080.1 GCA_020433785.1 Anaerolineae bacterium | reverse complement strand
ATGAATGATGAATAATGAATTAAAGCTCTAATGATGAATCGGTCGATACCACGGTTCCTTCAGCAGCGTCGATGACCACCACAAAAATATCTTGAGTTCGTTTGTCCAGACCAATGACCATCCAAACCGGACCGGGATAGTTCTTAACGGTACGGAGCTGCACCAGCAATTCTAATCCCGGATTCCGCCGTAGCAGTTCTGATCCCCCGTAATCGAGCCAAATAGCCAGCGCCGCCGAGCTATCGATCAACCAACTGTCGGTATCTAAAACCGGTGGTGGTAAGGTTATTTTTCCAACGTGTTCGACACTGGTTAGCTGGTTATCCGGCTCCACTTTGGTAATCATTAGCCGCTTCAAACTAGGTGAGTAGAACCGATAGGACCACTGCACCGGTTCGCCGACCTGCCCTACTGACAGCACTCCGGGCCAATTGGCGCTGGCTGAAATCAACTGGGCATCAGCTGCCCAGGCTTGGCCGGCAGTCCAAGCCGGCTGGAATTGAGTCAAGCCGGTGATCTGGGTGAAGGTAACGGTATGGACCGGGGCCACAGTGGGCACCGTTTTGATCACCGTTGAAGAAGCCGAATTAACAGGTTGATAGCGCAATATTAATAAAGCTACGATTATTACTACAAAACAGGCAAAGGTTGACAACCCTGTCAGTAAAATAATGTCTCGTCGGCGAAGCCGCTGCAACAGCCGGGATTTTGGTTGAACTCGCGTTCTGTTTCTAGTTCGGATTCGGCGGTTTCGGTCAGATTGATCAAACATAGTAGTTATTCAGCAGACCAGGTAACTGGCTCTTGATTATCAACTAAAAGCCAATCACCTAATAATTATATCCAGCAGTTATTTCAAAATGAACGGCAAGATCACCTGCTCTGGCTCGATGGTGGTAAAGTAAGGCCCTCGATAATAAATAGCATAGTCACTGGCCCCACCACCGGCTCGACAGTTAGATCCACTTGAGTCCGCGGATGACTTCATAAAGATAGTATGTTCGTTGCCACTACTGTCGATCACCAGATCAGGATCAATCGAGTAAAAATTGACGGAAGGCGTCTCGACAGGATTTTCACCAGTAGCCCACCACCCCGATGAGTTTGGTGTACTGGGGTTGGCATCAGCGCTATAATAAATCTCTGAAGTGCCATTTGTGATGATTGAACCACCTTCATCTTCAGCACAAGTAGCGTCAGGACGTTGTTGCCAGACGATAGCAAATCTATTTAACTCATTTAAGGCCAGGCTTGGCCGCAAGCCGGCTTCTTCGGCCGGGTTTGCTCCATCCGTATTCCGAGTCCGCCGTTGATCGTTTGATGTTCCGCTACCAAAAGGGTTTTTAGAGGTAATGTATCTCGGAACCGGATTCGAGGATGGATTTCCATTACTGTCAACCCAACTAAGCCCTTTATTCGTTGATAAGACGCCCATCAATGCATATTTTCTCAAGTTATCTGCCGGGTCCGGGGTGCCGCTGCGCAGACTGTCCCAAGCTAAATACACATTATTACCATTGGCCTCAATCGTAGGATTGCTGACCTTCTGATAGTTCACATCCGGGCCAAAATCTTTAGGGTTAATCCAAGTATCTCCTCCGTTAGTAGAGCGATAATACTTGATGTTATTGCCACCGTTATAACTATAAGCCAGATGAACAGTGTCGACGCTGGCCGCTAAAGCCAGCGTCCCCGCCGAAGAACTAGAAGCACTGAGAGGGGAGGCTAGCTGCCAGCTAGAGCTATTGGTAGCTTTGTGCGCCGTGATCACCTGATTGGCGCTGGACTTGATCCAGGCTACATAAAGCGTATTATTCGGCAAAAAGGTAATCTCCGGCGCTTCGACAGTATTACCGTCGTTGCTATTAATTGCCGCCGCTGTACCGCAACTGGCTGATTTGACGGCTACGGTACATGACGCATACATAATTTGTCGTTGATTAGTGGTAACCCAGACCGCATGTACGGTAGTATTATCTGAAAATACCAGGCTTGGGGCGGCTCCGCTACCCAGAGTTGGATGCAACGGAATCCAAGCGCCCTCGTTTTCTTTTTTGGTCGATCTCAAACGGATCGCACTGCCGTATTGATAAACAACAGCCAAATATTGATCACTCTGGGCAATTCGGGCCGCACGGGCAGCAAACGGCGTAATTCTGGATGTATTGACAGCTTGAGTACCAATAGTGGTCGCTGCCCCCATTTCATTTTCTAAGGCGGAATGAGTTGAGTTGACTACAGGACTTTTGGCCGAGGCGCTAACGACACCAAACATCACCACTAACAAGAAAGCGGCAACCGAGCGAAGTAAGTGGTAATTCATTTCTCGTAACTTATACATCCATATTTCCTATAATAAATTTCATATCTATAAATAATCTTCTCTAAAGCATATCACAATTGAGGCAATGGTAACAGGGTCAAAAGTCCTCAATCGAAACGACCAAAAGTACTTAGAAAATTTCCCAAAAGTCACAGAAAAATCACAACCCTTTGAACATACTATTAATTATCAATGTTACAGTAGTACCCCAACCTTCTCTAAGCCGACTACCAACTTAACTACAATTTTCATTCCTGAAGTTATATCTTTCCGTAAATTCATTGTGGGGGTTAAGTCAGAGCAGCGCCCTGACCTAACCCCACTTTTATTGTTGTTGCCTTAGCCCAACCTCCAATTGACTAACCCTTCGCTATAAATTTATTGTACCGGAGCCAGCGTGAACAGATCGAGGGACACGCGTTGTGGGCTGTTATTGGTATGGACGTTAGCCCTCATAATCGTCGATGTATCGGCGGCCAGCGTTTCTATCTGGGTGGGATCGAAAGCATCTACTAAGTGATACTGGGCAAAGATCAGGTATTTCGTTCCCTCCGGCGTTGCCGGTAAGTTATAGAAATTAAAGGTGCCGTCTTGCAACGTCATTGTTTCATAGATGGTCGGATCATTTTGAGCATAAGCCCAGACTTTTACATACGGCAGCTTTTGGGTAGAACCACTACTAAAGTTGAGAGTAACTGAACCCGTCAGACGGGTGTTAATGGGGCTAGGTAGTGGCTGTGATGTACAAGGCGACAGGGAAACATCATCAAAGTAAAAGTTAGTTGCACAGATGCCGCCACAAGCGCCGGTACTGTTACTATCATTATATAGATACAGATAGAGGGGTTGCTCAGCATAATTTTCAATTGTATTCTTGTTAATGATAGGCAGTGTCACCTCAACCGCGTCCCACCGGGTGGGGTTATAAGCTCCCGGAGGCATAACCCCATTGGCCACCACAGTCGGTGTGGTAACGCTGCCTGCTTTAGCTGCTGCAATACTGGAAGCATTGGTCGTCACTACGGCATAGAATTGGTCGTTAGGTTGATTGCCATCAGCCAGACTGTTGATATTTTTGCTCAGATTTAACTTAAACGAGGTCGTGCTTGAAATAACCCAGTCGGGCATAATGAATTGCTGGTGAAACCAAGGTTTTGTCGAAAATCCTGAAAAACTAGAGGCGCTGAGCTTAAAGTTCCCACTGTTAGCCTGGCCTGGCGACCGAGTTACACCTTGATCGAAAGCTACCGCCCATTTTGAAGGTGATAACTCAAAGCTCTTGTCTTCGATGGGGTCTGAACACAGGGTTAGGCCTGGCGGTAAGGTATTATCGTCTGTTGGACCTTGCGCTGCTGCACAGGCGGTTGGATCAAATACACTAAAATTATCAAGCCGGGATGTACCCCTATTCGGCTGACCATCGCCATAGGGTGAATTGAACAAACCAACATAAAGCTGATCGCTGATACCATTTACGGTCGCATTGGCAAATGGGCTACCCCACCAGCTGGCGGCCGCAGCAGGAGTGGTTGGCGGCGTTCCCGAGTCTTGACGATAATAGAAGTTAAAGTCATTCGTACCCGGGACTCGTTCAATCCGCAGCCACATGGGGCCATCAGTGAAGCCAAATTTTGTGCTGCTTTGAATAGCATTTGATCCCGGCGAGGCCCAGTTCATAGCGCCGCCGTCTCTAAAGCCCGGCTGCACAATGTAATTCGACCCGCCGTTTTCCCGGGCCACCCCCAAAACAACCCGCGGGCTGGTGTTACTGTTAACCGAATTTCGTATTTCGATGCCGGCTTTCGACCAGGCCCCAACCCGTTGGACATCGAGCACCTGAACTACCACATCGAGTCCGACGGAGCTGCTAATCGGTGATGTTTTGTAGAAATACAGTTCACCACCGCTGCTATCGCTGTTGACCCAAGTACTTGAACCGTCGCTTTGTAAGACAAGTTGACCATTATTAATCGTGGCTCCACTACCTCGATCAGCATCTCCATACCTTTTCTCCTGCCAATCGGCGGGTAGGCTGTTGAAGGTTTCCAGATCGACGCCGGCGGTACAACGAACCGTAAAACTATTGCTTAGCAGGTTATTTGGATTGGCTACTTGCCCTGACGCTTCGCCTTCTATCACAAAGTTACTGGTATCGGCAAAGGCATATAGGGTTTGAACGCCATATTCTCCTACAAAGAACTCGTCCTTGATGGTAAACGTATCGCCCGGCTGCCCTTTCGGTGCTACCGAGTTTTTCCAATGTTTGACGTCACCGGGGAAGTTGTACCCTTTATAGTAAGAGGGGTTGACCGGCAACGGGTTCAGATAGAGGTCGATATCAAAGTAAGAATTGATTGGTACGGTTTGGATATTTTGCACGGTAATTGTCATAGGAATTGTCGTATTGACCGCAATTTGATCTTCCGGTGGAAACTCAATTTTGGTGACCTGCAAGTCAGCACCTTGCAGCGCTAGCAACGTGGTGGCCACTTTCTCAGTCGTGTTATTCAGACTGACCGAATAAAGTTCAAAGGGCTGCCCCAGGTTACCTGCTGCTTTCGGATCGGGTCCGGGCGAACTGGGCAACTGTGTTAGATTATATTTGAATTGCGCATTTCCATTCGAGTCAGTCTTTAACTCTATTAGAGCTTTCTCAGCGTATAAAACTCGATATCCGGTATCGGGGACGTGCCGTCTCAAGCGAATGGTAATTTCCTGGTTAGGCAAAACCGTATCACCTTCGACAACTTCTATGAACGGCACACTGGTCACTTTGACATCTAATTCAGCCTGTTTGGCATTATTGCTATTGAGGTGAGATGTTATCTTATAAGTCCCATCGGCTGTATCAACGGGAATTTTATAATCTACTACGGCATAGCCGCAGTCACTGGTATTAAACGTATCATTGGCGTTGGATGTCGGGATCTTGGTATTATCAAACTTTAAATAATGCGCAGTTAAGGGCGTGTGCAAGTGGACGCCAATATTAATAGTTGACCCTGACGGCCAGGTAGTTCCACCGTCCAAGGTGAGGTACGGAGCAGTTGGAGTGACGAAATTAGCGCTTTTCGAAGCAATTACAGGGGGCTGACCCTCTGGCTTGGAGACAATATTGTAAGTTCCGTCTTCCCAACCCTCGAAGGCGCCGCAGCTGGCTGGAATTATCCAGGCTACCGCATAAGGCGTATCGCCAAAGGCGTTAGTTTCCAAGGTACTGCCCAATTTCAGCGGGCTGGCCAACGATCCGCCTTGAATAAAAATTTCATAAACCGAATTAGGGGTATGCCCTTCCAACAAAACGCGCAGCGTTTGACCTTGAGCGTAAGGTTGAGTACTGGGCACCAAAACCAGCTTGGGCTGGTTGATATAAACCGCTAATTCAGCATATTTGGCACCGCCGCTAAGCGTCTGCAGATAACAAGGCGTCCCGCTCTTAACATCACAATTGGCCACATCTTCAACTGTCCAGTCGATGGGACTACTCGTGGCGCTTAACCCGCCAACTATGTCTTTAATTTTAACTCTATCCTTATTAAATAAGGCCAGCGTAAAAGGTCCAGCGGCCGCGTCGTGCGCGACCATTTCGATCTGCGTGGCTGAACCAACCGCCCAGCGATTATTACCACCCACAAACCTCAGCGTTGGATCGGTGGTTGCAATAATCTCAACTTGAAATTCAGCCGTTGCTACCGGGGGTGAAATCGTACCACTCACCGTCGAGAAGAGATCGTAAAGTCCTGGCGGAAGCAGTCCACCGGCGACAGCGCTCAAGTCACATGAAACGTCTTTATTTCCTGATGCGTCAGGAGCCACGTTCGCGCAAATCATCCCGCCATTCCCCAGGGAATTAGTGAGATAAATATCATAGGTTGCGCCAATATGATTAATCAGACGCACCTGAAAATCTGTCTCGGTCTGTTCGATACTCGAGTAACCGCTGATTGATGAAATCTCGGCCGTTGTGCCGCCACCGCCGCCGCAGCCGGGACAGGAATTGTTGGGATCGAGTGGATCAATGGGGGGGGGAGGTTTGATGCCTACAGCCGTATCAAGCCCCTCATTTTGTAGCTGGGCGGCTCCACGCAAGGTAATGTAATTCCCGCCCATAATCGCGTCAAAGATAGGAGTGAGCATCTGCAAGTTGTAGAATGTGTTGACCTGGATGTTCAACCCCTCTGTCCCCGGATGGTTGGGATCGGTTTTAACCTGTGGAGGGGTGACGCTCTCATCCAAATGCTGCCCTTGAATCAAGACCCTAAATGCCCCAGGCGTATTACAATCTGTTTCAAGTAAATTATCGCCGGTCGTGGACGAGCACACTCGAGAAACATTTAAAGTCTCCCCGGTATTGACAGCGATTTGCTCGATGGCTTTCAGCCTCAGTTCGGCTGCACAATACCAGTTGCTAACGCCGGGATCGATGGGATCAGGTTCGGGTTCGTTCCCCTCACAACTGTTGTCTATAAAAGCTTTTTGCTTAGCAGCATTACCTGCTAAATCGGGCGAGTCCAAATCCTCTGAATTGAAGTAGGGCCGGCCGGTGACGGCATAACGAGCGGCTTCTCGAGCCGCTTGCTGCACGGTGATATAAGCCCAAGCGACCCGCGCTCCTTCAATAATGCCCAATAAGAGCAATAAAAGAAGCGGTAATCCTAAGGCTAATTCAACAAGAGCTTGACCTTTTTGCTTTCGTATCACAGCAATACTCCTTAAACCATGTATAACTGAAGAATAAGTTCTGTTCATACATAGAGTCCGGGTATGGCCAAAAAGGTTACGGGTATCGAAAAAATTTAACATGAATGGAGGAAAAATCGGTCTGTTGGTCTTTATTGTCAAGTATAGAGGCGGTCACAAGGAGGGTCAACGTGACTAAAAGGCTATCTAAAATCACAATTGGGAGACGGCCATCCGATGGGCTAAGGCTGAGGCGAAGGCCAAGTATGGAACGCTTATTTATTGAATCCAGACTGCTTACAATGAAATTAGATTTAAGGTGACAGTCACTTAACACCTCAAAAGTGACTGTCACTTATTTTCGATATTGTCTACTATTCTTAGCCTCAGCCTTAGCCTCAGCCTAATTTGCTCCAGAAGCACCTACCGGCTTAGATCGTCGGCACCCAAAACTCTACCCGAGTACCTTTGCCCGGGGAGCTATCGATATCTAGCTGCCCGCCCAGCATTTCGAGTCGCTCCTGCAAACTACCCAAACCAATAGTTTTACGCTGGCGGGCGGCGGACAGGGCATCGTTGACGTTAAAACCAACCCCGTCATCTTCTACCGTAACCAGGGCGCGGTCATCATGAACTGATAGAGCAATTTGCACGTGGGTCGCCTGAGCGTGTTGTCTGACATTGGTCAGCAAATGTTGAATCGCTCTAAAAATGGTCACTTCGGTATGAGAGGGTAACCGCTGGTCTTTACCGCTAATGGTCAAGTTACAGGCAATGCCGGTTTTTTGCTCGTAATCTTCGATGCTCTTTTTGAGCGTGGGATTCAGCCCTAAATCATCGAGCATCATTGGGCGCAAATCGAAAATGAATTCACGCACTTTTTGAAAGGTTGAGGTGACGGCTTCTTTTAGCTCGCTTAACTCTGATCTGGCCCGCAGCGGATCGCTGTCAAATAGACGTTCGCAAATTTCGGCTTGCAAAATAAGGTTGGTTAGCGACTGCGCCGGACCATCGTGGAGTTGGTTAGCCAAATGCTGCCGCTCGTTTTCCTGAGCATCGATGATCCGAATGATCCCGGTCGCTTCGCCAACATTTATTCGAGGCATATCTTGGGCCGATTTCGCGCCCCCGTGCGTAACCAAATTATCGGAAATATCCAGCACCCGGCCCAATCCCTGAGAAAACCGCTGCAACACTTCCTGCTTGCTCTGCAACTGCTCAACCTGACCGCGCATCATAAACAGCCGCATTTGCGCTTCTTGCGCCGCGGTGTAGATTTCTTTTATATCCTGGCGGGGCACCGTATCGATGTTGGCTTCCATATTACGCAGTTTATTGGTTAACTGCGCGTTCCGCTGGGCCAGCCGTTCGACTTCGTTGGAACTTTGCTTGATTAAAACATCGATCTCTTTGATTTCTTTTTGGATCTGATCCGCTTCTTGGTGCGTTTGTTCAACGACCTGAGCCGGGGTCTGGGGAACCGGTTCTTTCTTAGGTGATTTTTCCGGCGGCGGTTCTTCCAAACTTCTTAAACGTCGTAAACCCATAGCGCCTATTCCCTTCTGCCTGCTGCCACAGCAATGTCGCTTCGTATCATCCCCAACACCCTTCTATTCCTCATCGTGTAACCGAATCCAGCCTCGTCTGACCGCATACAAAGCAGCTTGGGTGCGGTCGTTTACGGCCAACTTTCTCAGAATGCTGGTCATATGATTCTTAACGGTCTGGCGGCTGATGCCCAATTCATAGGCCACCTCTTTATTACTCTGACCTTTAGCAATGTGCTGCAAAATTTCCATCTCACGCGGCGACAAAGGCGCGAACATTTCATTCGGCAGGCCATCGACATAGGCCACCTTGTCAAACTGCGACAGCAGCCAACTGGCCACCTCCGGCTTATCGAGCACTTCATCATCGATCACGTAATTGCCTTTGCCTACTTGGCGAATGGCTTCGACCAGGCGGCGGGGGGTGACATCTTTCGGAAAGTAAGCAGCGGCGCCGGCTCGTACTGCATGAAAAATCTGCTCGTCATCGTGATAGGC
>JAGRCC010000904.1 GCA_020433785.1 Anaerolineae bacterium | reverse complement strand
CCCATCAGCACTTTTTTTATCCCCTCAACCCTTAGCCACAGGTCGCTTCTCATCGGTAATCCATTCACTCCACGAGCCAGGATAGAGCCGCGCTTCACCCAAACCGGCGTGAGCCATCGCCAGCACATTGTGCGCCGCCGTTACTCCTGAACCACAATAAAAAACGGTATGGTCAGCCGGAGTCTCCTCTAACACCGTCTGAAAGCGCTCTTTTAGCTTTTCAACCGGTAAAAACCGTTGATTAGCGTCAAGGTTAGCCGCAAATGGCAGCGAGATCGCTCCGGGGATGTGGCCAGCGACCGGATCGAGCGTTTCATTTTCGCCGCGAAAGCGGTCGGCCCCGCGAGCATCCACCAGACGAAAGGCGGGATCGGTTCGGATTTTGTCCACAGCGTCGGCGTTAAGTATCAATTCGGGCCGGGGGCGGGGGGTGAAGATTTTCGGCGCGTTCGTTTCGATGCTGCTGCGCACCGGAAAACCGCTTGACTGCCAAGCCGCCCAGCCCCCATTTAACACCGCCACAGTGTCATGGCCCAGCCAGCGCAGTATCCACCACAATCGAGCCGCAATTCCCCCGCCGCCGCTGTCGTAAGCCACCACCTGTGTCTGGTTATTGATACCCAAATGCCCTAAGGTTTGAGCCACGATGTCAACCTCCGGCAGTGGGTGCCGCCCAGTTTGGCCCGGAATAATCGGGCCGGACAAATCTTCATCCAAATGGGCATATACCGCCCCGGCAATATGACTAGCCTGATAATCGCGCCGCCCCTGTTCAACATCAGTCAGCACAAACCGACAGTCCACCACCACCCACCCCGGCTCAAATAACTTTTCCGCCAACTCCTCCACCGAAATCAGCGTTGAATACGTCATAGTCATCTCCCTTCTCCATTCTTTATCATTACTCCTCAAATCTTTCCATTATACATTTTCAAGTTCATCATTCATTATTCATCGATCATCAATCTTTCTTCATTCTCCATTCTCAAGCCATTTTACCTGCATTTTAGCCATTTCGCCGCTCTCGTCCAACCGGGTGAGGGTTTGATTAACGACATCCAATAATTCGCGACTGTCGATGTGGACGGCAGCCGCGTACCATTCATCGGTTAAGTAAGTGACCGGCCGTAATCCCCGTGAGGTAGCGGCTACGGCGCTCACTCCGTCAACAATGGCGGCATCCACCTGGTTGTTGAGAACCGCCTCCAGAGCTTCTGCCGCCGAGGGATAGCGTTGTAACGTCACGCCCTCTGCCTCCTTCTCCAGCCGACGCCCTTCCATATCGGCTTGGCTACCCCACTCGACTGCGACGGTTCGCCCGACCACATCTTCCGGCCCATCAATGGTCGATTCATCGGCCGGTGTGACCAAGACCTGGCCGGCGTTGAAATAGTTGCGGGTGTAAGCCACATCCTGGGTCCAGCGGGGATCATAGGGCAGACCGGAAATGACCAAATCGGCGCGGCGGGCCAGCAGAGCATCGTACAGGCCATCGAAGCCAATGTTGACCAGCTCCAGTTCGACTCCTAAATCAGCCGCCACTGCTTGCGCAATATCAACATCCAGCCCAACAATTTGCCCCTGCTCATTGATCGTTTCAAACGGGGGAAAGCTGGCATCCAGCCCCACCCGCAGCGTCCCGCGCTGTCGGATTTCGGCCAGCGTTCCGTCATCGCGAGGGAAGAGGAAAAAGGCTACCCCCCCTATGACCAATAGTAGGATAACAATGATGAAACGAGTGACGCGTGGGATGTGGAACGTGAGGCGTGGGCTGTCGGTATTAGGTTGATTTTTGAGATTACTCGTTTTGGACATCGGATGTTGGCTCGCTGACTTCACCTTGGCTGTAGCGCTGGATTTCATAATAGATCGGTTTGGGGTCAAATTCGGAGGTGACAAAGGTGAAATAATCCAGATAGGTGCGGGCCGGCCAGGGATAACGGAAAGCCCACAGCGCGGTCGTTTTAGCCCAGGGCCAACTTTTGACCAGTTCGTAAGCCTGAATTGTGTACTCGATACGCTGGGCCGGTTTGACGGCGCGGGTCCAGCGCGGATGGTCGTTCCAACCGCCTTCGGTAATATAAATCGGCGTATTCGGATAGCCATTTTCGACCAATAGTTGTCGCAGCAGTTCGGTGCGGCGGAAATTGATCAGGTCAGGCTGGGGCGGGTCATCGGCGGGAAAGCTCCAGCCGTAGGCATGGGCGGCCAGGCCGTCCATGGCCTCGCCGGCGCCGGCATCGAGCATGCGCTGCAAGTAGGTCAAGTCGTTCATGGCTTGGTCGCTGCCGGGTGGGGCCAGGGTGGGTGCCAGGGCGCCACCCAACACGGGTACATCGGGATAGTCTGAGGCTTGGACTTGTTGGTAACTGAGTTTGAGCAGCGCGGTATACCCTTCGGGATCGATGGGTTGGAAGCCCCATTCCAGAGCTAAATTGGGTTCGTTCCAAATAATGATAGCGGCAATCCGGTCTCCGTAACGGTTGACAAACGCCTGAACGTAATCGGCAAAATCGGGCATGCGCTCCGGCGGCAAATATGACGAGGCTGAATCGGCCGGCCTGGCCCATTCTGGCACAAAGCCCAGCCGGGCAATCACCTTTAACCCCTGGTGGTTGGCGTGATCGATCACCAGATCGCTGTGCGACCAATCAAAAAAACCGGGAAACGGCTCGCGGTAAGCCCAGGGAAAGTACTCGACAATCCAGGGCGCGCCCATCTCACGGACCATCTCCAGGGTGCGTTTGACCTTCCAGGGTTCAACTTCGTCGGTGAGCCGGGTGTGTACCCCCATTTTGGGATTGATGGTGATCACCGTCTGCTGAGGGCCAAGCTCAATCGGCCTCGGCGGTACGGCCGACCGCAGGAGTAGGGCCGCTGTCAATATGCAGAGCCCGATCAGCAGCCAGCGCCCCAAATTAGCCCCCCTAATATTCTGGGTAAAAGCGTGAGTTCGATTCGACATCCCCAGATTATACCGTTCGGGATGGCATGTAAAAATCGCGCCAACCCTTTTAACCACCGATTTCCTGCTGATTCGCCATTGCATGTAGCCGGTATAGGTGATATACTGGAACTGACAGCGTTCATTTTTAAGTTACCCCTTGGTAGTAAATTAAGGCTGTTAATCGTTAAGCAGTTGTAGTTAAAGATATTGCCGTCCGGATTACATCGATGAGGGAGAAGCTAGACAGATATGACTCTTCTATCTGCCCACAAGAATGACATCGGTCGCAATAAAGCTCGACAGAATGAGGATTACATCTGGGTTGATGACCAGACGGGGCTTTATATCGTTGCCGATGGGATGGGAGGGCACGACGCGGGCGACGTCGCCAGTAAGTTAGCCGCCATCACCGCCGGGGAGTCCGTCATCAACCAACTGGCCGCAACCGGCCCAAACCCGCCGGATAATGTCATCAAAACGATTCTGCTCGATGCCGCCCAAACGGCTAATCAAGTGGTCTATCAGGCGGCCCATCGCACCGAGCAAAAGCGTAAAATGGGTACTACGCTGGTAATGGCCCTTATTACCGCTACGGCGGCCTATGTTAGCCATGCCGGCGACTCCCGGGCCTATTTGCTCCGAGATGCCACGATAACGCAGTTGACCGAAGATGATACTTGGAGTACATTTGTCCGCCAGAGTTCAGGTTCTGAACATTCAAATCCCGCGCTTCAACCTATCCTAACAAAGGCGGTTGGTCAAGACTCCTCACTTGATCCCTCCTTTTCTCAGATTGAGGTTACGTCCGGCGATGTGATTCTGCTGTGTAGTGACGGATTATGGAATATGATTGATAACGATCAAATTCTAGCTGAAGTCACAAAATCAGGGAACCAGGTGGCCCAGGCCGTTGATAATTTGGTGGCGGCGGCCAACGCGGCCGGCGGTAATGATAATATTTCTGTGGTGATTATTAAGATTCTCTCCTCATAACGCTTCATAATTCTCGCTTTCTAACTTTAATTTAATTTCATCATCGGGTAAAATAATAATGGTCAGGTGAGGCAACAAAACCAGCAACTTAAAAATTTCACGTCGATTCCTACAGAACTACACCCAGAGAGGTTAACGTCTTTATGGTAACTGCTCCCTCGATTCTCATTGTGGACGACAATCCAACCGGCCAACAAATTATTCGCGGCATGTTGTTCGAACAAAATTATGAATTAAACTTTGCCAGCAACGGTCATGAAGCCTTGCAACAGGTTGACCGTCTCAAGCCGGATCTCCTCTTGTTAGATGTGATGATGCCTGGCCTGGATGGTTTTGAGGTATGCCAGCAGCTCAAAGCCAACGAAGAGTGGCAGCATATCCCGGTTATTCTGGTAACCGCCCTTAACAGCAAAGAAGATTTAGCCCACGGCCTCGATGTGGGGGCCGACGATTTTGTTTCCAAACCGGTTAACGGTTTGGAACTTCGGGCCCGCATTCGGTCAATGCTGCGCATCAAAAAACAGTATGATAAACTCAAAAAGCAGCAGCGCGAGCTAAAAGCCTCTTTCCACTTAAATCAAAAGTTTTCCCAAGTTTTTGCCCAACATCTGGAAGCCCTGGAAATTGTTCATCACACCGGTATCCGGTTAATGAACAATTTGAACATGGACTCAGTTTTAGATTTGGTGTCGCAGGCCGTGTTGGACATGGTTCCGGAAGCGGAAGGCTGTGTTATGCATTTGCTGTCGGATGATGGCAAGGAGCTTCTACCGGTGGTCTACTCCAGCGACAGCACCAGTAAACTGGTTTATCCCGATCTGGGTATCGAAACAATGATCAAACAGTGCATAAGGCAAGAACATACGCTCATCATTCCGGATGTGCTCAGCCGGACCAACGGCGAACCGGCTCAAATTCCGGAAATTCGATCATTGCTGATCACCCCGCTTTTTGAAGAGGACAAGCCGGTGGGGGCGCTGAGTATCTATCGGTCAGAGGCTAAGGCGTTTGATGAAGGGTACCAGTACGTCCTATCGATTATTGGTCATCAGGCGGCGGTCGCGATTACGCGGGCCAAGCTGCTGCGCGATAAGGAACTGGCCAATGAGAAAGAAAAATGGGCTATTCGCAGTATTTTCCAGCGGTATGTCAGTCCGGCTGTAGTCGATCAGGTAGTGGAAGACCGCAAGAATTTGGCTCTGGGCGGCCAGCGTCACGAAGTGACCGTTCTATTCGCCGATCTGCGTGGGTTCACTACCTTTTGCGAAGACCGCGACCCGGAGCATCTGATCGATATCTTGAACCGGTATCTGGCGGTGGCTGTTGAAGCCATTCTAGCCGAACAAGGCACACTGGATAAATTCATGGGCGATGCCGTTATGGCGCTGTTCAATGCCCCTCTAGCCCAGCCGGATCACGCTCTGCGTGCCGCCCGCGCCGCCCTGGCCATGCAGCAGGCCATTGCCGATTTCAACGCCACTATCGAAGCTGATCAGGCGCTCAGCTTCGGCATCGGACTGCACTTGGGGCCGGCGGTGGTTGGGAACATTGGTACGGCCCAACAGATGAATTATACCGCCATCGGCGACACGGTTAACCTGGCCAAACGATTGCAGGAAAGCGCCAAAGCCGGCCAAATCTTACTGAGCGACGCTGTCTACCAGGCCTTAGAAGCCCAAATCGAGGCCCAATGTTTGGGTGACATCACCGTCAAAGGGCGGCGCACTCCCGTCCACAGCTACGAACTGCGGGGGTTGGCTCAATTGTAGTACTACTACTCTATTGTCAGACCCCTTAGAACCCATTACAATAGCAGCGTCACTAACCGATGCTCTTTGAACATCTTATGCTGTGTATGGGTTTGTCTGGGGCTACGCCCGGATTAAAAACCTCCTGTATCAACTTCCCTCAGGCGAAGTTGGCACTGCACAGGAGGTTTTTTGTTTTTAGTATCCATTCGGCAGGCTAGGTGACGGGCGCTTACGCAAGTAAAAGTAGCCGTCGCTCTAAAATAGTTTTTCGCTAAGACCAGGCCAGGTGTCTATGGCAGCCGCTACAGAGTACCCAACCGAATCGCCAATGCTCCAGTCTGATCGAGAATTGCTTATTCTCCAATCGGCCAGCGCCGCGATCATGTCCAGCCTTGATCTGACCCATGTACTCAGCGCCGTCATTGGTGAGATGATCAATCTGTTGGACGTCGAAGCCTGTACCATTTTTGATTGGAAGCCGGCCGATAACAAACTCTACGAGTTAGCGGCCTATCGACCGCCAGACTGGGGCACCGACCCCAATGCGACCCCTATGGCTTTAAAGCTAACGGATTTCCCGATCACCCGGCGCGTTTTGACCGATAAACTGGCTACCCAACTCACGTTGTCCGGCGCCCTTTCTCTGGTTCAAACTCACGCCGACCAGCCGGATACCCGCACGCTGCTGATGCTGCCGATGATTTTTCAAGAGCGGGTGATCGGCCTGGTTGATGTCATGGATCGACGTTCCGAGCGGGTTTTTTCGGCCAAACAGGTAGCGATGGCCCGGCTGCTGGCTAACCATGCCGCCATTGCTCTTGAAAATGCCCGGCTCCATGCCGAAACCGAACGCCATACCCACCAGTTAGCCCTTATGCAGCAACTCGACCGGGCCATCACCGTCAGCCTGCGCATGTCAGATGTGTATTACGCCTTCGCCAGTCATGTCGCCCGTATGCTCAGCTACGACCACATGTCGATCACCCTGCTGGAACGGGATCATTTTCGGGTGAGTTACGTCGCCAACTCCGACGCCGCCAAGAATCCGTTACCGCTTGGTACCCGCCTCCCTTACCAGGCTTCGGCTGCGGGTTGGGTGGTTGGCCACCGCCAGCCCCTCATGCGTCACAATGTCGCTGCCGACTCCCATTTTGCCGAAGATGAATGGTTAGTTCGAGACCAGATCAAGGCCCATCTCATTATCCCGCTGCGGACTCACGGTAAAATCATCGGCACCTGGAATATTGGCAGCCGCTTGGTAGGGGCGTACTCCCCCGATGATTTGATCCTGGCCCAATCCGTGGCCGACCAACTGGCGGTGGCCATTGCTAACGCCCAATCCTACGAACAGTCGCAGCAGGAAATTGCCGAGCGGAAACGGGCCGAAGCCGCGCTGGAAGAAGAACGGGCCAAGCTGGCCCAGCGCGTAGCCGAACAGACCGCCGATCTACGCGCGGCCAATATTGAGTTAGCCCGCATCGCCCGGCTCAAGGATGAATTTTTGGCCAATGTTAGCCATGAGCTGCGCACACCCATGACGGCTATATTAGGCTTGTGTGAGATGTTGGAATTGGGCATCTACGGCCCGTTGACCGACAAACAAAACCAATCGATCCGCAACATCGAGGCTAGCGGCCGGCATTTACTGGCCCTGATTAACGATATCTTGGATCTGGCCAAAGTTGAAGCCGATGAATTAGAGCTGGAACTGCTTCCCGTCAGCATCGAAGCGGTATGCCAGGCCAGTTTAACCTTGGTCAAGCAGATGGCCTATAAAAAGCAGATGAAGGTGTCTCTGGCGCTGGATAGCGCTATTTCTGTCATTCAGGCTGACGAGCGCCGGTTGAAGCAGATTTTAGTTAACTTACTTAGCAACGCGGTTAAGTTTACGCCGGACGGCGGCGCGGTGGGGCTGGAGGTCGATCGAGACATTGAGCGGGGCCGGGTTGTTTTTACCGTGTGGGATACCGGCATCGGTATTTCCGAAGCGCATCAAAGCCAACTATTCCAACCGTTTGTGCAGTTGGACAACACCTTGACGCAGCAGCACCCTGGAACCGGTCTGGGTCTATCGCTGGTTTATCGCCTAACCAAATTGCACCACGGCGAGGTCACGCTGGAAAGCAAGGTGGGGCAAGGCAGTCGCTTTGTCGTATCGCTGCCGTGGCTCAAGCCCGAAACCCCGCCGGAGGCCGACCATCCGGCCTTTTTTACGGCCGGCCCGCCTAAAGCCGAAGCCCCTGACACGAGCGCTCCCCCGCCATCCGGACCGCTGCTGCTGCTGGCTGAGGATAATAAAAAGATCGCAGGTTTATTGCTGGATTTTTTAACCGGCCAGGGCTACCGCGTCGTCGTTGCGTCTACTGGCCGAGAGGCCCTCACCCAGGCCCGCCACGAGCGCCCTGCCCTAATTCTAATGGATATCCAACTGCCGGAACTGGATGGCTTAACCGCCATTCGCCAGCTGCGGGCCGACACCGAACTGGCCCATATTCCGATCATCGCACTCACGGCGCGAGCGATGGCCAGTGATCGCGAACAATGTTTGGCCGCCGGGGCCAATGACTACCTTAGCAAACCAGTCAGCCTGACCGAACTGGGCGTCCGGCTGAAACTCCAATTGACTGCTGCTTAGAAGGTGACCGATGACTAAAACTATTTTGGTGGTAGACGACGAGCCGGTAATCCGCAATATTTTAAGGGATTTGCTGTCATCTGTAGGCTATCACCTTGAGTTTGCCGGCGACGGCTTTGAAGCCATGCAAAAATTACCGATCGTCAAGCCCGATTTGATTTTGCTCGATGTGATGATGCCCCTGATGAGTGGCCTGGAGGTGACCCGGCAAGTTAAGGGCAACCCTGAGTGGCAGCCGATTCCGATCATCCTGGTCACGGCCCTCGACGGGCGGGCGGATGTGGTGCGCGGCCTTGACGCGGGTGCCGATGATTTTATTCGCAAACCCTTTGACCAGATCGAACTGCTGGCCCGCGTCCGGTCGATGCTGCGCATCAAAGCCCAATACGATTTGTTGGAGCGGCGGCGGCGAGAGCTGGAGGTATCGCTGCATTTGAACGGAAAATTCGCCAGAGTGATCGCCCGTCATCTGGAGGAGTTGGAAGTTCTCCATAACACCGGCCTCAAACTGATCACCCACCTTGACTCAGACTCGGTCTTAACCCTAATTGCCCAGACTGCGCTGGAAATTATTCCCGAAACCTGCCGCTGTTTTATGCACCTGGTATCCGATGAAGACGAATCGCTGCTGCCGGTGGTGTTTTTCCCTGAAACGAATTCAAAAATGATCTACCCTGATCTGGGCATCGAGCCGGTGATTCGCCAGGTGCTGGACAGCCGGCTACCCGCTCAAATTCCCGATGTGCTGGCCGCGCCATATCTCTGCCGGCCGGACATCGATGATCTTCGCTCGCTGCTGGCCGTTCCCTTGGTGGACCAAGACCGGCGGCTAGGCACGCTCAGCGTGGCCAGCCCCGATGTGGCCGCCTTTACCGTGGGGCACGAGCATATTCTGTCGATTTTGGCCGATCAGGCCGCCGTGGCGATTGCCAAAGCCCGCTTTTTCGAGACCACGGTCAGAAGTAAAGAAGCCGAAAAGGTCGCGATCCGCCGTATCTTTCAGCGTTACGTCAGTCCGGCCGTGGTCGACAGGCTGGTTAACAATGCCGATGATGTGGCTCTGGGTGGCCGGCGGCAGGATATTTGCGTATTGTTTGCCGATATTCGTAACTTCAGCCGGTTCACTGAAAATTCTCCCTCAGAGAGCGTGGTTGAAATTCTCAATCACTACTTTTATGTGGCCGTTGAGGCTATTATGGCTGAACAAGGGACGCTGGATAAATTTATGGGTGACGCGGTGATGGCCATCTTTAACGCCCCGTTGTTCCAGCCCGACAGTACGCTACGCGCGGTTCGGACCGCTCTGGCTATGCAGCAGGCCATTACCCGTTACAATGCGACGGCCGACCACGCTCCCCTGCTGTTTGGCATCGGCATCCATACCGGCCCGGCCGTGGTCGGCAATATTGGCGCCCCTCAGCAGATGAACTACACCGCCATTGGTGATACCGTCAACCTGGCCAAGCGGCTGCAAGAGAGTGCCGTAGGCGGCCAAATTTTGCTCAGCCAGGCGGCTTTTAACGCTGTCCGGGGTGAGGTACTGGTCGACAAATTGGGACCCGTTGAATTCAAAGGCCGGGTCGCGGTTGAGCAAGTTTATCGATTGGTCGGGTTGGCCGTTCCCTCTACGGCCCCCAGCTAATCCGCTCGGTGGTCCAATCGCGATCGCCGGTGCCCCACGGGCTGGGGTTGGTGTTGATCTTAGATAGATCCAGCAGTTGCACCGGCTCGCCGCCGCTGCGCGGAACTGCCCAAATACCCCACGTACCGGCTCGATCCGAAACAAACGCCACCCAATTGCCGTCCGGTGAGACAGTAGGCAGGCCATCCTGGAAATATTCGGCGTTGGACAAGTTGGTCAAGTTGCTGCCGTCCAAATCGACGGAATAGGCTTCCCAGTTTTGGTCGATATTGCCGGCCGAGAAATAAACCTGGAAGCCGGCCGTATCGCTGGGCCGTCCATTGGCTGTCACCAGCGGTTGGCGCGAGCCCACGCCGCCCTCCCACAGATTCGACGCGCCGCTAACCACGTACAAACCATCATCCCCTACAAAGCTGAAAAAAGCGATCCGATCGTCCTCTGTCCAGACCGGCGCTTCGCCCACGGCTACCTTCCCGAATGTCAACACATCCTGACATTCCGTCTTTTGCTCAAATTTGGGTAACTGCATGGAGCAAGGGCTGAACACGTGCGGCAGTGGATCGCCCGTAATCGGATCGGTCAAGGCTTTGGGATTAGAGTAGGCGTAGCGGGTGCCATCGGGGTGCCAGAAAGGATAGCTGTCCTCCGGCACATCCTTAACCAGCCCCAGCCAGGTGTAGTTCGAATCGAGCAGGCCCAACCCTTCGCCCAGGCTGTTATCCTGGTTATTGACCAGCAGCCGGCCATCATTCGAGAAATTCGGCTGGCGAGCGCGCGGCTGCACGATAAACGGATCGCCGTCCGGCACTTCAAAAACCCACACATCGTAATGTCCGCCGCCATCGTCAATTGAGAAAGCAATGCGTCCGAACATCTCCGCCGGGGTGGGCTGCGGCGTCGGCGACGGCTCTTCAGTCGGCGGCGGCGGCGAGGTCGGCACTTCTGCGGCGATCGCAGCCTCTGCCTCTGCCTCGGCCTCCTCATCCTCATCTGTGTCCGCGTCCTCTTCCTCTTCCTCAACCTCTGCTGTTTCCTCCACCTCAGCCTCTTCGGTTGGCGTTGCCACTGGTGAGGTGTCTGACTCGCTGTCGGCTTCGTCTTCATCGGGCTCAGTAGTGGCTACCGCCTTCGGGGTTGAGGTTGGCGCGTCGGAGGTCGCGGTGGGGGTCGAGGTGGAACGGGTCGGGGCCGGCGTTGGCGAGGTGGTGGCTGTCAAGGTCGGCGTTGGCGTGGTAAATACGGCCAATTCAAAGGTCGATGTCGGCGTCGGCGCGGTAAAGGTCAGCAAACTGCTTGAGTCGCACGCGGTCACACCGACCGTGATCAGAATAAGGAGTAATTTAAGCATATGAGCGTTAGCCGGGTCCGAATTTGTCAATCTCGACCAAGACGGCGATACTGCTAATTGCTGGAATTGGTGGCGTGATTTCATTAACTTGATAACTATCTTCAGTTGCATCTATAGTGCCTCAACTTCGCGAGAGTTTTAATTTCTAACCGAATTCATACGGTTTTCTTACGGGTTCTTTAGTCATTCAAAGTACGATGTTGGCGTAAAAATTAGCTGTCATTCAAACCTGTTTATAGACCATTCTCCCCTTCTCCACCCGGACCCTCAATCTCATCACCAAGACTCCTAAAGCCGCGTAACCTCAGTGAGAGAGATAAGTCATGAAGCAAGTGACCCCTCAACGGTTTTGCCTGAATATCGGTTGGCTGCTGGCGGTAGCCGGGTTGATTTTTATGCTTTGGCTGCCTCGACCGGCTCAGGCGTATGGCCCGCCCGGTTCCGGGCACCCTTTGGCGATTTGCCGGACGTTTCAGCAGACCCAACTCGACTTCGAAGCAATGACTCGCCTTCGGGCCGAGCAGCCGGCTGTCTTTGCCAATGAGGTTTATACGGCCGCGGCCTATAATTATATCAACCAGGCTGA
>JAGRCC010000903.1 GCA_020433785.1 Anaerolineae bacterium | reverse complement strand
AAACCCAATTTACAGACAATAAAAACAGGAGGCCAATTTCGATTGTGCCTCCTGCTAATATGAATTGACCGTTAAGCGCTCACGACCGTTTCAACGATCTCGCGCGCTTGATCGATTTCGTCCTGAATGATGGTGTGCCCCATATTCGGGTAGATACGCTCGGTAACAGTCGCGCCTAGCGATTCAAACGTCGTCGTCGTTTCATGGACTCGCTCCACCGGAATGTGAAAATCCGTGTCACTGCACCCCACAAAGATGGGCATCCCGTCCAGTGATCCTTCATAATTACGCGGCGTCCCCGGCGGCCCGATCACCCCGCCGCTAAAAACCAATAGCCCACCATATCGACGAGCATTGCGCGCTACAAATTCCGAGGCCAGACAGGCCCCTTGCGAAAACCCGGCCAGCACGATCTTCTCGGCCGGGATGCCGGCGGCTTCAACTTGGGCGACCAAATCGCCCAGTACAGCCAGGCCAGACGACAAGCCTGGCTCATTACTGGGGATAGGCGACAGAAAACTGTTCGGATACCAGGTGTTGTTCGCCGCCTGAGGCGCGAGATAAACAAAATCGGAATGGTAAAGGGCATTAGCCAGGTCCAGGATACTCGGCGCGGTTGCGCCCCGACCGTGGACCAGGATCATAGCGGCTTTAGCTTCATTTAAGGGCTGGCCGGCGGTATAGACCGGCTGGCCTCGATGCGGTGCGCCCTGGTTACTCATTAACCGCCTCCCCATTCCCGGCCATTTCCACCGGTTTGATCGTAAACGGCGGCAAAACGGCCTCGATTTCCCGGCGGCGCGGTTCGTACCAGGCCGGCAGTTTTAAGCTTTGCCCTAAGGTCGCCACCGGCTCATCGATGGCGAACCCCGGCGCATCGGTGGCAATTTCAAACAACACCCCGCCCGGCGACCGAAAATAGATCGAACGGAAATATTGACGATCTTGCACCGACGTCACCCCCAAACCGGCCCGAGCCAACTGCTGCTGGTACTCCAACTGCTCTGAGTCATCCCGTGTCCGGAAAGCGATGTGGTGAACCGAACCGGCGCCCATCCGTCCGGTCGGCCGTTTCGGATCGACCAGGATATCGACATAGAGCCCGATATCGTCAGACGCGCCCTTAAATCGCCAGCGGTTGCCTTCCTGACCGACCAATTCGTAGCCCATCTGCTCGGTTAGCAGCGCGCCGGTTCGGTCGGCTTCGGCCAGCCACAGCGTCACGCCGTGAAACGCTCGCAGCGCATGCTCGGCCGGAATCGGGCCGTCTTCCCAAAATTGGTACGTGGCCGGCCCGTCTTTAACGATTAACTCCAAAACCATCCCGTCCGGATCTTCAAACGAAATCACATCTTGACCAAAACGCGTTTCCGGCTGGCCCACGGTCACCCCGTGCGCCGCCAGATGGTTGCGCCAAAAGTCGACCGACCCGGCGTCGATACTATAGGCCGACGCGCCCACCTTGCCGTTGCCCCGCACCCCACGGGCGACCATCGGCCACGGAAAGAAGGTCATAATCGACCCTGGCGTGCCGACCTTGTCGCCATAATAGAAGTGGTATGTACCGGGATCATCAAAATTGACGGTGGTTTTGACTAATCGCTGGCCCAGAAGGTTGTGATAGAAATCGACGTTGGCCTGCGGATTGCGAGCCAGAGCGGTAATATGATGAAGTCCTTGAATGGGTTGCATTTTATGCTCCTTTATTTTAAATCGATACCAAATCGTTTAATATCAAATTATTTGATATAAAAATTTTCACTACGCGTATTAGACGGGGTCACTCAAACCGATCTTACGGCACAAAGTGGCTAATTGGATTTGTTCCTCTTGAGTCAGGGCGCCCATCTCCTGAACAACCACCCGAACGTGACGTGGAAAAAGCTCATGAATTAGGTTGTAACCAACCTCAGTTAAATGGATGGTGATAAAACGGCGATCATCCTCATCGCGTTCGCGACAGACCAAGCCTCGCTTGACCAAATTGTCGATAACCAAGGTCATATTGCCACTTGTTTTTAGTATCTTTTCGCCCAGTTCATTTTGATGCAGCGAACCGAGATGGTAGAGCGCTTCAAGCACACCAAATTGGCTGATGGTCAAATTCAGTTCCTTCAAGTGGTGATTGATCCGGACTGAGACGGCATCAGCCGCACGCGATAATTTGATATAAGCGTCTAGAGCGATGCGCTCGGTTTCTGTACCTTGATAATGTGTGCTCATAAAGTCAATACAATTCAATATTTATTAATTTAATATTGAAATATTACCCCAAAATCAGATTTTTGTCAAGATGAACTTAACCATAACTTAAACGCCGACCTGAAGCGCGTCTGTAGCCTCCTCATCGAAGTCAAATTCGATTAAATCACGAAGCAGATCGATCTGAGCCTTGACGGCATTCTCGCTGGTGCCGCCCAGACTGTCGCGACGGTCGGCAGCGCGGTTAAAGGTCAATCGTTCATGTACATCGCGGTCAAACAGATCACTGAATTTCTTGTATGCGGCCAGGGGAAAAGAGTAAAGGGGCTGATCGATGGCGATGGCTTGCTGGACAATCTGGCCCACCAGGTGATGGGCTTCGCGGAATGGCAGCCCCTTGTCAACCAGGTAGTCGGCCAGTTCGGTGGCCAGCATGAGGCTGTCCATCGCATCGTAGATGCGGCCGGGGTTGACTTTGAGGGTTTTAACCACCCCGGCCGCAATCGGCAGAGTCATACTTAGGGTATCGACCGTGTCAAATAGCGGCTCTTTGTCCTCTTGCGAATCTTTGTTGTAGGTGGACGGCTGACCCTTGAGCGTGGTTAGCAGCCCGGCTAGCGAGCCGACCACTCGCCCGGTTTTGCCCCGCATCAATTCCAACGAGTCGGGATTTTTCTTTTGGGGCATGAGGCTGGAGCCGGTTGAGTAGGCATCGTCAAGCTCGACAAAGCCGAACTCACGGCTGCTGTAGATAATGAGATCTTCGGCCAGCCGGCTGAGGTGCAGTTGGGTGATCGCGGCCCAACTGAGAAACTCAACAATGTAATCTCGGTCGCTGACGGCGTCCATACTGTTGGCCGTCAGCGCCGCAAAGCCCAGGGCTTGCGCCAGAAAAACGCGATCGATCTTGAATGGGTTGCCCGACAGTGCCCCGCTGCCTAGCGGCAGCACATCAACCCGTTTGGTCAGGTCGTCCAGGCGTTCCTTGTCGCGCTGAAGCATCCAGGCATAACTCAACAGCCAGTGCGAAAAGCGAACAGGTTGGGCTTGCTGCAAATGGGTGTAGCCGGGCATAATCACATTGAGATGCGCGATAGCCTGACTGACGATCACCCCTTGCAGCGTATCGAGCTGTTCGCGCAGGCCGCCCAGTTTCCGTTTGAGCCAGAGACGGGTATCGGTGGCGACCTGATCGTTGCGGGAGCGGCCGGTGTGGAGTTTACCGGCCAAATCACCGATCAGTTCGCCCAGCCGGCGTTCAACCGCCGAGTGGATATCTTCATCACCGCTTTTCAACTCAAAACGGCGTTGGGAAAATTCGGCTCGAACTTCATCCAGACCATCCTGGATGATGTCAGCTTCTTCTTCGGTCAGCACACCCGCTTTGGCCAACGCTTTGGCATAGGCCATGCTGCCGTCCAGATCGGCCTCCCACAGCCGGATGTCGAAAAAGATACTGTCGTTGAATTTGCGCATGAGCGCGTCGGTTGCGCCGCTAAAGCGGCCGCCCCAGAGCTGCTGTGACATCCGACTAATCCCGTTTGAATTTGCTGTAATCCGGCTCTTCGTGCCGGCCACGGCGTGCGCCTTCGAGACCCAGCATCGCGTTGACCTTAAGCGGCAGGCCAAAGAGTTTGATGAAGCCTTCGGCGTCGGCCTGGTTGTAGACATCTTCCTCGCCAAAGGTGGCGAAATCTTCACGGTAGAGACTGTAGGGCGACCGGCGGCCCACCAGCGTCACATTGCCTTTATACAGTTTCAATCGGGCCGTGCCGGTCACGTGCTCCTGGGTGACATCGACAAAGGCAT
>JAGRCC010000902.1 GCA_020433785.1 Anaerolineae bacterium | reverse complement strand
GCTACCGGGGGCGGGTGGAGGCTTACCAAATTTGGAACGAGCCGAATCTGGCCCGCGAGTGGGGTGGTCGCCCCCCCAACCCGGCTGAATATGTCGAACTGCTGAAAATGGGCTATCAAGCCGTCAAAGCGGCCGACCCCAACGCCATCGTCATTAGCGCCGGGATGGCCCCCACCACCCGGGACGACGCCGAAGCGATGCCGGACACCCATTTTATTCAAGGCGTGTACGATGCCGGCGGCGCGGCATATTTTGATGTGCTGGGGGTCCATGCGCCGGGCTACAAAAGTGCGCCTGAGCTTGATCCGGCGAACGTGGCGAACGACCCCAGCCTCAATAACGGCGACAGCGCCCCTGAGGATCTCCGTCGAGTCTACGCCTTCCGCCGGGTGGAGGATCTGCGCGAGTTGATGGTGCGTAACGGCGATGAAGCCAAAAAAGTGGTCATTTTAGAGTTCGGCTGGACGGTCGATCCGCGGCCGGATTCGCCTTACCACTGGCACGCGGTTGACCCCATTACCCAAGCCCAATACTTTGAACGCGCCTACACCTATGCCATCGACCACTGGCAGCCCTGGATCGGGGTCATGAGCCTGATTTATGTGGCCGATCCGTCGTGGCATATGGATGACGAAGAGACGTACTGGAGTATCGTCTATCCCTATTACCCCGAACTGCGGGCCGCGCCGGCTTACCACGGCTTGAAAAAGCTGCCGAAAGTTCCGCCAGTAGAGGAAAAGTAAATCGATCCGGTGAATTTCCCGAAAACGCTTGATTTTCGTTTTTGATGTGATACCATGATGGTAAGTGGTAAGTGGGAATTAGAGGCTGGAGATAAGGAGATTGGGAGATTATACCGGAACAATCTCCCAATCTCCTTATCTCCTCATCACTCTATAAACTCTATCGAACTTGATTTATGCCGGATCAGACTAATCCCTCGTTCAAATTAAAGTTGCTGCCATGGTTAGGCGGCTTGCTGATTGTGGCTGTTTTAGCGGTGCTGTGGCGGCCGCTGTCTCACGTGGGGGACGATCCAAGTTCGCTGCGGCAGTGGATCGAGCCGATGGGGCCGTTGGCGCCCTTGGTCTTTTTTCTGCTCAACGTGGCGCAGATTGTGGTCGCACCGATACCGGGGTATCCGGTGCAAGTGTTGGGGGGCATCCTGTTTGGCTTGGTTCCCGGCTCAATTTACACCGTAGCCGGGATGGTGGCCGGAGGGACGCTGGCGGCCTGGCTGGCTCGGCGATTTGGCCGGCCGTGGTTGGAAAATCGAATGGGGGCCGACACGCTGGCGCAGTGGGGCAAGATGGCACATATCGACTCGTTTTGGACGTGGTGGCTGATCTTGCTGATCCCGCTGGGCGACATCCCTTACTTTTTGGCCGGTCTTAGCCGCATTCCGTTGAGCCGTTTGGCGCTGGTCATCTTGCTCAGCCGGGGACCTTTTACGGTGCTAATTGTCTGGGCCGGGGATAGCGTGGTCAATCTGCCGCTAATCTGGCTGGCGCTGCTGATGGCGGTGATCGGGTTGGTGGTTATCATTGGCTTCAGCCAGCGTGAGCGTATCGAAGCTTGGGGCCGCACTTACATTGCCCGGCAGGCTGCCGAAACCGAGAATCCCTGACCGGCAGCCACCAAAAAATGGGTTTGACATGTGCCCGCATTTTGTGTTATTCTTGCTTTGATTCCTAATCTACATTAAGACAAGATCGGCCAGAGGTCATCGTCACCTTAACCCCGATAAATCTATTATTATTGTAAGAGGCTTGTCGATGCGACGTGAACGCGTCTCAGATGATATTTATGTTTTTACCAGTGATTTATATGCTCAAGTGACCGCTTCAGCGGTGGTCACGCGAGAAGGTATTGTGGTGATCGATACCCTGCCTTTTAGCAATGAAACGCAGGAGATGATCGATTATTTGAATGCATTGGGGCAAGGACCCATTCGATATTTGGTCAATACCCATTGGCACGGCGATCACACCAATGGCAACTACCTGTTTGACCCGTCGATTGAACTGGTGTCTCACAAAAAATGTCAGGAAGCGCTGCTGATTCACGGCCGCGAGGCCCTGGAAGAAGCCAAAGAGTCGTCGCCGCTGCTTGAGGATGCTGAACTGCGTATTCCTGATGTTGTGTTCGAGGACGGAGAGATGGTGCTGCATATCGGCAACAAGTCGATCGAACTGGCACTAATGCCCGGCCATACGCTCGACTCGACGGTAGCCTATGTCCGGGAAGATCGCGTGCTGTTGGCAGCCGATACGGTGATGCCGGTGCCCT
>JAGRCC010000901.1 GCA_020433785.1 Anaerolineae bacterium | reverse complement strand
CGAGGCGCAAAGCCGTGGCTCTCTTTAATTGCAGCGCTAATGCGCTCGGCGAGTTGATCGACATTGTCTGTGGCGTGCTGAAACACGGCATTGCCGCTTTGAATGTACGTTTTGACGTTTTCTGCATCGAGCTTTTGAAGCAGCGCGCGCAGCTCTTTCATCGGCAGAGAATGGTTTCCGCCGACGTTGATGCCCCTAAACAGGGCGATGTATGTTTTCATATAATCACTCCAATGTTGTAGGCTCTTCCTGATGGCTCAAGAAGACGGTGAAGTCGAGATCGCCGGGGGAGTGGCCGTAGCTGGTAAGAATGGCCGCCGCCTCGCTGCGGTGTTGGGTGCCGTGGTTGACCACATGCAGTAGGCAGTGCCATAGAATCCGCGCGCGTTTCTGCCCGCTGTCTGTGGTATATCGAACTGGATGGATTAGATCGTCATCCTGCAGACTGGTTAGGTATTCTCGCATCGCCTCCTTCTCCATTTGCCAGTGCTGGGCCAGACCATCCAGTGTCGGGAAGTCTGCTTCGTTCATCTCGGGAGTAAACGTATTATGCTGACAAAGCATTCGCCAGCCGTACTCGGCATCGAGGGTGTGAACGAGTGTGCCACGTAAACTCCCATAACTGTGATGGGTTGAGGCTAGAAACTGATTTGGGCTAACCCGCGCACTGGCAACTAAAATGCGTTGAGTGGCCCAATCATTGTACGCATACAATGTTATCACATCCTGGAGATTCATGAGTTTCCCTTATAAACTTCTTGGTAAAACCTAAGTGCTTAATGTTGGGTTATGGCGGCTGCAACCGATATCGAATTGAACCGAGAGAGGAATGGGAAATGGTAAGTGAAAACCTATATGGTTTTATTGCCGAGTATAGTACAAATGTTCTTTGGTGGCAAATGACTCATGAAAATTTGATAAAGATTATCGGCGAGCGATTGAGATTGCCGACGATGAATTGATAAGGCTATTTTGCGTTGAGAACAGCCTGTCCATAAGGACAGGTTATCCCCTGACCCCTTGTGCAAACGAAAACTGCTCGTTCGCTTGATGGCTAATTGCCCTTCCTGCGATACACTTATGCTTAGCATCAAAACTACCATGCTTATGGAGGGAAAAATGAAAAAGGATAGTTTCTCTAACCGATCGGAACGCATCTATCGCCTTGATAAGTTCGTTGTGCCGGCCCCTGCGCGTGAAGAATTTGTCGAAAAGGTTCAAACTACTCATCAACTGCTCAAAAAGCAATCCGGTTTCCTACAAGATTTTGTGCTGGAGCAGGCTTCAGGGCCGGGCGAATTTAACATCGTGACGATGGTGGAATGGGACAGCATCGAGTCGATCGAGCCGGCCAGAGCGGCCGTTATGGCCCTTCATCAAGAAATGAATTTCAACCCTCAAGAGTTATTTGCCAGGCTTGGCATCAAAGCGGACTTGGGCAGCTATAAGCGCGTTGATTGAGATAATTTCAAAAATAGGCTAAGACTGAGGCAAAGAAACGAACTTTCCAGAAACAATCGATGCTTAGCCTTAGCCTATCAGTGCAGCTATCTGTATGCTGAATTAAAAATGAGGTCATGAACTATGGCGAGACAAACCAGGCAAGTCATCCGCGTTTACCACTATGGCGGTCCTGAACAACTTCGATTGGAGCAAATTCTCCGCCCGAAACCGCAAGCGGGCGAGGTCCTCATTCGAGTCCACGCTGCCGGTGTCTTGCCGGCTGATTGGAAAATGCGTCAGGGCTTCTTTAAAAAATTTTTCGCGGTATCGTTCCCTTATATTCCCGGTTCGGCCATAGCGGGGGTAGTAGAGGCCGTTGGCCCGGACGTAACACGCTTCCAAACGGGGCAGGCCGTTTTTGGCCGTAGCACCAACGGCGCTTACACCGAATATACAACCACCGCTGTGGAGCCACCGGCCCTGACGCCGCAGACCTTTAGCCTGCTGGCCCTCAAACCAGAGTCGCTTACGTTTGCCGAAGCCGCCGCTATCTCCGGCGGAGCGACAACCGCCTGGTCGGCGCTCTTCGGCGATGGAGAATTGCGCGCCGGTCAACGGGTTCTCATTCATGGCGCAGCCGGTGGGGTGGGGTTGTTCGCGGTTCAGTTCGCTCGCTGGCAAGGGGCGGAGGTGATCGGCACGGCTTCAACGGCTAATGTCGACTTTGTGCGCTCTCTGGGCGCGGAGACCGTCATCGATTACACCACCACCCCCTTTGAAGAAGCCGTGTCGGAGGTGGATTTGGTGCTGGACACTATCGGTGGGGAAACTTTAGGACGTTCAATGCAGGTGCTCAAACAGGGTGGAATTCTCGTTTCTTTGCTTGAAAAGCCATCCTCCCAATTAGCCCAAGCGCGTGGCATTCGTGCGGTAAAAAATGCTGTGACACCTACCAATGAAGATTTGCAGCGGATCGCCCAGCTCATTGACGAAGGACAGGTCAAAGTTGTGGTCGGCCAGACCTTCCCTTTACCCCAGGTTCGTCAGGCCCATGAACTCAGCCAAACCGGGCATGGTCGAGGGCGCATTGTTTTACAGATCAGTTAAGGCGAAGATTATCTGGTCAGCAAGGGAGAAATGGACGGTAAGATACCCTAGCCTCGAACACTCTAAATAGAGTCATGAAACAATCAATTAGAAAGGTAAACAAGTCTCTATGAGCATCGTCTCAACCCTCCGGGAGAGCTTCTCTCCCCTTAAAATCCACAACTTCCGCATCTATCTGGGCGGCCAGGCCATCTCATTGATAGGCACCTGGCTGCAAATGACGGCCCAGAGTTGGATCGTGTGGGAGTTGAGCCACTCGGCAACGGCGCTGGGGGTAACCACGATGTTAGGTACACT
>JAGRCC010000900.1 GCA_020433785.1 Anaerolineae bacterium | reverse complement strand
CCCAAAATTCATGCTCTTTTTCAGCTAAGGCCCGTTTTTTTAAGTAAAATACCGGACGAACCAGAGACAGCGTTTCTTTATGAACGCCCCGAACATGCAATTTATCGCCGCGTTCAATGGGGCCAAGTAAACCGATTTGATGTAAGTAATCTTTGAGATATATTCGAACTTTGGCCAGCTCTATGTGCCGAAAGGTAATCCCTTGCGGGGTTACGGCCATCACTTTGTCACCAATGGTATAGACCGGAAATAACTTGCGCGAGCGCCGGGTAATAAAGACATACGTCGGCATCCGCGACAGGTTTTCAAGACTGAGCAGCTTTGATTGAACTAATGGCCCTAGTTCTTTTAGCGTTTCCGCCTTAATTTGTAGCCCACAGATTTCAACCACATACATCAGCCCGTGGGATAAAATCACGGGGACTTTAAAGGTTCGACCCCAATCTAGCTCAGAAGCGCCAATCTCAATACAAACAAAATAGGGAATGATATCGCTGTTTTGTTCGGTGTTCCGATCAAATGAAATTTTCATGAATGTCTCTCGCAGCTTCTTTTCCGAGTATCAATTTAGCTCTTTAAAGGTACTGTAACCTGGCAAGTTTGGCAACTCGTGAACAGGGCTGTGAGAACAAAGTTTAGGCTGAGAGCTATATCTTAGCCTCTCAGCCTAATTAACTAACTCAACAACGTATGAGTACGTTGTTATTTGGCGGTAGCGCTGCCTAAAGAGCCGGTAAATTCAGGATAGTTGATGGTACCGTGTTCGGTAATATCCAAGCCTTCCAGTTCTTCTTCTTCCGACACGCGGAGGATACCGGCTGCTTTTATGGCCGAGAACAGGATGAAACAGGTCACAAAGGCCCAAACCGGGATAGCGATAGAGCCGATAATTTGAGCGCCGATGCTTTGGCCGGTTCCGAAAATACCGGTCGCCAAGCCGCCCCAGATACCACACAGACCATGAACGGGCCAGGCCCCAACCGGGTCATCGATGCGAACTTTTTCAAGGATCATCATCCCAACGACAACCAAGATACCGGCGACAAGACCGATGATAATGGCTGAAACATTGCTGACGGTATCGCAGTTGGCGGTAATCCCCACCAGACCGGCCAGCATCCCATTAAGCGCCATGCCCAGATCGGGTTTGCCTAGAGTGAAATAACCGGAGATAAGAGCAAACACACAGCCGGCGCAAGCGGCCAACATAGTGTTAGTTGCAATCAGCATCACCGCGTCGGTATTGACGCCGCCGGCAAAAGCTAACTGGCTGCCGGGGTTGAAACCAAACCAGCCGATCAAGAGAATGAAAACACCTAAAGTAGCAAGAGTCAGGTTGTGACCAGGCATCGGGTTGGCTGTACCGTCTTTATTGAAACGACCGATACGGGGCCCTAGGACGATAGCTCCGGCTAAACCGGCGAAACCACCTACGGCGTGCACCACCAGCGAACCGGCGAAGTCGTGGAAGCCTAACGCACTGAGCCAGCCACCGCCCCACTGCCAGAAACCGCTAATCGGATAGATTAGACCGGAAATGACAATACTGTAAATAATGTAAGCCCGGAACTGCATGCGACCGGCCACTGCCCCGGAGACGATGGTGGCGGCTGTAGCGGCGAAAGCCACCTGGAAGAGCCAGTCAACTTGGGGGTTCAAATTACCGGCGACCGGATCGGCGGTTGCTCCGCCAATGCCAAAGCCACCCCAGGACAGGAAGCCGGCCCCACCGGTAATGTCATCCCCATACATAAGACCGTAACCGATCAGGAAATACAGCAGGGCACCCACCGCCATATCCATCAGGTTCTTGAAAAGAATATTGACCGAGTTTTTACTAGCATTGAAACCGACTTCGACCATCGCAAAACCGGCCTGCATAAATAAAACCAATACTGCTGCAATCATTAAGGTAATATTGTCCACCGCGTAGGCCACTGTATCGGCGGTGATCTCATCTTGAGCGAAAGCGATGCTCGTGGTTACTAAAGTTAGCAGTAATGCAATAGGTAAAGCTTTTAGGATACGATGTTTTATCACAATCCCTTCTCCTTGTTGTGAGTTAAAA
>JAGRCC010000899.1 GCA_020433785.1 Anaerolineae bacterium | reverse complement strand
AGAGGCCCGGCGACCAGCCGCTCCACGGGCGCAGTTCGTACTCCGGCGTTTTACTCCAATCGACAAAAACAGAATTCTCGCTGCCAACCGGTTTGATTTTGATATCGAAGAATTCGTCTGGGGCGAGCCGGCCGGGATAGGCCCAGCGCAGGATAACGTTGCCAAAGACATCGACCTCGTTGGGCGGGGCGTAGTTCATCGGCAGCAGCCCGCCGGCGGCGGCGATGAGGGTTGGCGTCGGCACCACGGGCAGGGGTTCAAGGGTCGGCAGCACCGGCCGAACCGGCTGCCAGGCGGCGGGCGTGGGCCAGGGGGTGAGCGTGGGCAGCGGCGTCGGCGTTAACCAGGTGGTCGGCGTCGGCCAGGGGGCGGGGGTCAGGGTTGGCGTCTTAGTGGGCGGAGCGTCCGTGGGTGAGGGCGAGGGTAAGGGTGTAGGAGTGCCTGCGGGCGAGGGGTTGGTCTGGGCGTTCGCCTGGCCGGTCAGATCTAAGGGGGTGCTGCAGCCGGTCAGCACGCCCACAAGACCGAGCATCGCCACGGCTGAGGTTGAGTTTGAAGGGGTTAATCGTTTGAACTTATGGGGTTTCGTCATGGTTGTCACCTTTTTGGGTTATGTAGTTCAAAAGGTAACAGTCACTTTATTACGTCTAAGTGACTGTCACCTTATGGGGTTGCTGTTAGGTTAATGCCTATGTAGTTTAGGCATTAGCCATGAAAAAAGCGTGAACCAATGGTGACAAAATTTTAATCAATCTCAGCGACTACCTAAGGTCATAAAATTAAGACCTGATAGGTCTGGTTCGCCTGCCCTAACATAAGAACATTGGCTCCCTACTCCTTGGTTAGTGGTTTTTAACCAGAAGCGGGAAATACATCGGCACAACCTTATAGGTGGTCCGCGCGGTTAACATCAGCGGCGAGTTGAGACGATCGTTGATCTCAACGGTGTTTTCGACGGCGCTGCTGGTTTGATAGCTAATGACGGCCTGATAGGTTAGGGTGGCGGTTTCGTTTTTGGCCAGGGGCAAAACCCAGGTGAGTTTGCCGCCGTCTGTGACCAAGCTGCCTTTGCCGGGCGGATCGACCCCCAGCAACGTGAGCATGTGGGGCAATGTATTGGTGGCCGTCACCGCCGGGCTATCGACCAGCCCATCGTTTTTCAAAACTAGGGTGTAGTGTAAGGTATCTCCCGCCGTCGCGCCTCCGGTCGGCGTTACGGAAAATGACGAGGTGTTGTAGGTGGGGAAGTTGACCCGCACATCGGCCACCCGGTCAAATAATATATGGTGATCGGGATGAGCCAACCAAGAGGTTTGGCCGATAACCGTACCCAACGGCAAATTGTTGCTAATGGTCGCGGTATAGGTTAAGACTTTGGTCTCATTTTTGGCCAGGGGGCCGTTCCAAACAAAACTGCCGTTGGACAGGGTCAACGCCGGCGAGGCGGATTGGGGCGTCAGTTCAGCCGGAAACGTGGCGGTGAAATACGTCGTGGCAATATTGGCCCAACCATCGTTGACAATGGCTGCGGTGTAGGTAACTTGCTCACCATCAAGGGAAACCTCGGTTACCGGGGTGACGGTGGATTTACCCAGCCAACTCAGCCAGCCCAGCGAACGCTGCATTAGCCTGGCCCGATCATTCGATGCCAGCAGTTCCGGCCCGTAAGCTAGAAAGTTGGTGTGCCAGGCTGCGCCGCCGGGGCCGGTTCCGGCGTTGGTCAAGCCATTGATCTGGCCGGCCTGGCCGCGGGTAGCGGCTTGAGCCGATGCGATTGGCTCTAGGGCGTCGGTCCAGTTTTTGTAGCCTAAGGGAAAGCTCAAGGGGTAAGGCCCTAAATGCGCCCCGACCGGGTTGCCGCTTTGACCGATGGTTAAGGTACTGCTGAAATCTTCGGTGTGGGTTAAAATACCCAAATATTCTTGGGCAAAGGGGGCATACGCGCCGTTGTGTTGCAGCAGATGCTGGTACAGAAAATCTTGCCCGCTAAAGAATAGCCGCCCGCCGCCGTTGAGATAGTTGATCAGCCGATCTTCCTCGGTTGGGGTTAGGGGTTGGTACCAATCGAAAGCCGTGTACCAGACGGTCATCGGGTACATTTGCAAGGTTTGGAGCGGTGGGCTGGGCGGAACCGGCCCGGACCAGGATTTGGGCACTTGCCAATAGTCATAAGCCATCTGATTCGCCTGCAAGGCTTCTTTGAATTCATCGGCAAAGCTGTACCAGCGGTCATCGTCAACCAGTAAGACGGGGGCGGGGGTTTTGGTGGTGCGCGTGACCGTGTCGGTCTGGCCTGAGCCAACCGATTGAGCGGAAATGGTGAATGTATCGGAGATATGCCAGGTCTTGGCAGCCGGCAGCGAGACATTCATTTTGACCTCTTTTATTTCGCAGCTGCTTAACGACGTGGAGGTGGGATAGCCACTCACCGGCCAATTATATGGTGTGCCGCTGCTGACGGTCAGATTGTACGAGTCGGACGTGGTGCCAACGTTACGGATGCGCACGGTCTGGCTCATCGTCGCGCCAAAGTTGCCGACTTTAGTTTGAGAGGCGGGGGTCAGTTCGACGCCGTAGGCCGGCTGGCTTTGCATCAACCAGTCGATTGATTTAGCCATCACCTGGCTGCGAGTCGAGCGGTTATTAATGCCTTCAAAGCCAAACGGTAAAAAAATGGCCCGGTAAGGTAAGCACAAATCGACGTGCAAGCCGGCTAACTTGCCCCCGTCATAGGTTAGCAGCGACCGGGCAAAATCACTGTTCAGGTTGGCAATGACATCGGGCGCGGTTTGGTTATCGGCCCCGCCGGCGCCAGCAATAGAAAACGATAACCCCTCAAACGGCTCGCCCGCGACGCCGGCCACAAGGTCGGTGCCGGCGTTATCCTCAATATAAGCTGCCTTGAGATGAGATATCAGGTAATTTGAACTGGCGATAAACCCGCCGCCATCGAAATAGGCAATATCCTGACCGCTAAGCAGCAGCCGGCCGCCGTTATTCAAATATTCGGCAATGGTATCGCCGGCGCCGACATAACCGGGGCTATCGAACGGCGAAGACCAGATCACAATGTCATAAGGCGCCAGGTCGGCCGCAGTGGGGACATCCGTTGATTCGCCGAAAACCGAGGTGATTTGCCACAGATTAGACGAGTAAAGCGCATCGAGCAGCGCTTGGCGGTAGTAGCTGATTTTGCTTTCCTGGTACCAGCGCCCACTATCCACCAGTAAAATAGAGGGGGCGCGATCCAGAAGGAAATTTTGAGTGACGGTGGCGCCATCGTTGATAGTCACATTGAACGCTTTCCCAATACGGTGATTGGGCGAAACGACCGTGAGGGTGTAGGTTCCCACCGGTAAGTTAAGGCTGTAAGCGCCGTTGGTCGGATTGGTGGTGGTGCTGGCCGGGGTCCCGTCAACCGAAATGGTGGCGGCCAGGGCCAGGCTTGGGTTTGGTTTGTCTTTGACAGTACCCACCAGCGTGCCGGTTGCTTTGGCCGGTAAGTTGAAATTGACCGTTGTGGTCACGTTGTCGTTAATGATGACGCCAAAGTTGGTCACCGGCTCGAACCCAAAAGCCGAAGCCGTGACATCGTAGGTGCCGCTGGCCAGCCCCAGTGAATAGGTCCCGTTGACCTTGCTGGTGGTGTTGACGGCCGGGTTGCTGTTGTGAGGGACCATCTGGATGGTGGCGCCGGCGATCGGTTGGCTGCCGTTGGTGATGGTCCCTTGAAGGGTGCCAATCGAACTGACCGACATGACCGCATTGTAAGCATCGACCCGGCCCCAGCCGTAATCGTTATTGGGTACGCTGCTCCCGCGTGGGACTGTGGTTGATTTTAAGACATTGATAATATCGTTAGGATTATTGCCCAGCGCCGGGTTGGCCTGAAGCAGCAACGCCACCAGGCCCGATACGTGAGGGGCGGCCATCGAGGTGCCGCTGAGGAGGCCGTAAGCGCCCCCCGGTAAGGCCGAGCGAATATCTTTACCCGGGGCGGTTACCTCCGGTTTGAGTTTGCCCCACGGTGATGGGCCTCGGCTGGAAAAGTAGGTGATTTCGTCGTTGATATCGGTGGCGCCCACGGCTAAGGCAATATCGAGGCTGCCGGGCGACCCCACCGTGCCGGGATCAGGGCCGCTGTTACCCGCTGAGAAGATGGGAAAGATACCGGCGTTGAGCAGCGCTTGAATGTCAGTTTGAAATTCGGTTAAGGCTCCATTGGCGTTGCCCCAGGAGTTGTTAACCAAATCCGGGGCCAGCGCCGGATTGCCGTTGGGGGCTAGCACCCATTGGAAGGCTTCATGCAGCCAACTGTTGAGCGCGCCGCCGCTGCTGTCGAAGGCTCTGACCGCAACCCACTGCGCACCGGGCGCCACGCCAATGCCGCCGCTACCGGCGATGGTGCCCATGGTGTGGGTGCCGTGGCCGTCCGTGTCCACCGGGTAAGTTGTGCCTTCGCCGGTGGTGTCGTACCAGTTGCCGCTATGGACCGGTAGTTTACCCGAGCCGGTGTAACCCCGGTAGTGGCTTTGTAAGGCCGGATGCAGCCAATCGACGCCGGTATCGATATTGGCCACGGTAATGCCTGAACCGGTGATGCCCAGCGCGGTATGCACCAGATTGGCTCTAATTTTAGCCACACCCCATTCGGTGGTCGCCGCCAAGGGGATGAGCGACGCCTGCCCCGGCTGAGGCGTTAAGACATCGCGTGGTATCGTTCGCTGCATTTTGATGGTCTTATCGAGCCGGACAATCTCGACATCAGGCCGGGCCGCCAGCTTGAGGATGGTTTCTAACGAGCCTCTGGCCGCGACGGCATTCACAATCCACAAGGGTTTAACCGTCGTGGCGGCGATGGTTGGCCCTGAACTGTCGTTGAGTACCTGCAAGACCCCGGCTTGGGTATTGCGTGCGGTTTGCTGAAGCGCGGTTATCACGGCCTGCCGTTTGTCCAGGGGGGTTGGTTTTTTTTGAGGGGCGGCGCCGGATTGAACCGAGGCCGCCGCCGCTTCAACATCGGCCTGAACGGCCATATAGACGATGAAAGGAGCCGACTGTTCGGTTGATGTTAACAGCCGCTTTAATAGCTGTGGTTCGATCTTTGGCAGTAAAGCGGGATCAATAGCGATCGGCGCGGCTACGGCAGTGGGTGCGGTGGCCGGCGCGCCGGGCGTCGGCTCTGGCCCTTTGAGCGACGATGTCGCCGGTTCCTGAGCCAGGCTTGGGCCTGAAGCTAAAATTGCCGGTAGTAAAATGAAAAGGGCTAAGGAAAGGAGGATGCGGGTTATGTCTCGTGTAGGCATAGTTTACTCTAATAGTGATATTAATAGGTCGGATGCAAAATAGATGGAATTAGTAAGTTGCCGGAAAAGAGGAAGTGACTCTGCAAAAAAAGCTTTCTATGAAAATTGTAACTGGTAGTTGGGATCCTGTCTATGTTAGATGTAAATTTTATGCGCTAGATGGGCCGCTCGAAATGGGCGGTAGCGCAGCGATGATGAGCGGCGGCTGTGCCTCTCAGTATTTTCTCAGCTTCCTCTTAAGCAATTCTAAGGTCGATCTATAAAATTGAAGATGCTAGTGACAGTACTGTAACCGCTCTCTCCTGAGATAATGTAGGGCAAACTTAAGTTTGTCCTACATTGTTATCATTCTCAATGTCGTCCCCAGAGACTGTCGAATTCCTGAAACAATTGAAAGGCATGACCAACGTTATGCAAGAGAATACCAAGAAAACCGTCTTGTTGTTTAAGCATGTAATCGGCTGGCTGGGGTTGGGAGTGACTATCCTAATTTTATCAGCCTGCGCCGGTAATCAGGTTACGGTGGCTACCGCTACCATCGCCCCGGCGGAGCCGACCCAACCCACCGAACCGACTGCCGTGGCGGTTGTAGCCACGCCCACGGCAACGTCAACGCCGCTGCCAACAGCTACCCCGCTGCCGACCAACACGCCCAGCCCCACTTCATCGCCCACCCCCACGCCAACGCCGACGCACGCGTTGATGATCGAAAGCATGCGGCAAATGGAATTTCCCGGCAGCGACATCACCATCGAAGAGACACTAGCGCCCGGCTCGAATTATGATCGCTACGTGACCTCTTATCGGTCGGAGGGTAATAAGATTTACGCCATGCTCACCGTCCCGCAAGGCGAGCCCCCGGAGAGCGGCTGGCCGGTCATTGTTTTTAATCACGGCTACATCCCGCCGGCCCAATACCGCACGACCGAACGCTATGTAGATTATGTCGATGGGTTTGCCCGCAACGGCTATATCGTCTTCCGGTCTGATTACCGGGGGCATGGGTTTTCCGAGGGCGAGGCGAGCGGGGGGTATGGTTCGCCGGGGTATACCATCGATGTGCTGAACGCGCTGGCGTCGATTAAGGCCTATCCCGCCGCCGATCCTGACCGGATTGGCATGTGGGGGCATTCGATGGGCGGCCATATTACGCTGCGAGCAATGGTCGTTAGCCCGGATATCAAAGCCGGGGTGATTTGGGCCGGGGTAGTGGGCCCCTATCCTGATCTGTTCCAACGGGGATCGGATTTCGGCATTAACAATAACAATAATAACGATAATGACGATGACGATAATAATAACAACCGGCGGGGTCGCTGGCGGCGTGAACTGGTCGAGGTGTATGGGACGCCTGAAGAAAATCCGGAGTTCTGGGCCTCGATTTCGCCCAGCAATTTCCTGACCGATTTATCCGGCCCCATCCAGCTTCACCACGGCACCGCCGATACCTCTGTGCCGGTGGCGGCTTCGGAATACCTCGATGCCCAGATGGAGGCGCTCGGTTTGCCGGTGGAAATGTATCTGTATGACGGCGACAATCACAACATTTCGGTCAACTTCACCACGGCAATGCAGCGATCGATTGAGTTTTTTGACCAGAACGTCAAGAATGCAGGCGGTAGCTTCGGCGCTGTGCAAGAATAACGTCGGCTTAGGGAGTAGGAAGTCGGGAGTAGGGATTAAGGGAAAAACCCCTACTTCATACTCCTGACTTCCTACTCCCTTCAGTCCTTGGGGACCGGCAACCCTTCCAGCGCCATCAACTTCAAGGCGTTGGTGGTGGGGCATGGCCCTGGGCGAAGGGTGTAATCGAACACCATCCGGTCTCCGGCAACGTCATCCCTAAAGTGATAGTTGTGAATGGTCGAAACCTCATCGGCCAGTTTGACCAACTCCAAATCGTGGGTGGAGATCAGCCCCACGCCCCGCTGCGCGGCTAAGGCCCGCACGTAGGCGCGACTGCCAATCAGTCGCTCTCGGTTGTTTGTTCCCCGGAAGATTTCATCAATAAAAAAGAAAAGTGGCAGCGGGTGATCACGCTCCAATTCATCGAGCAAGGCCCGTAACCGTTTGACCTCGGCGTAAAAATAGGAAATCCCGCTGGTGACCGAGTCGGTTACTTTGATGCAGGTAAACATGCGGAATAGGCCGCTCTGCAAACTGCGGGCGCAGACCGGCCCGCCGGCGTAAGCCAGCGCCAAATTAACGCCGATGGTGCGCAAAAAGGTGCTCTTGCCCGACATATTCGAGCCGGTTACAATAGCGATATCCCCTAACTGACACAGCGTTAAATCATTGCTAACCCGGGCCTCATCCGACAGCAGCGGATGGCCGACGGCCTGCGCCTCAAAAACCGGCGCCAGGGCATCGCCGCGCTCCTCTAAAATATCCGGCAGGGTGTAAGCGGGGTTGAGATAGCCGAAGTTGGCCAGCGCGGTCAAGGCATCTAACTCAAACCAGCTTTCGAGCCAGCGGGGCGCGGGGCCGGCCATTTTGGCTTTCACCTGATCCAGCCGGTAAGCCACAAAAAAGTCCCACGGAAAAACCAGATTGAGCAGCAACCACACAAACGGGTTCTCGCGGAGGCCGGCCAGGACCACCACCCGGTTGATGCGAGCCAGATAAATTGAGGGCCGGCGCTTTTTGTCCAAAAAAGGAGCGCACAAGGCTTTGAGATGGGGCGTCTGATGGTAGGAGTAGCGCTCCAACTGGCGAAATACGGCATCGAGCTGCTTAAGGGCGTCTTGTAGCGCCAAAGCTTCGTGGAAAAGTTCTTTGGTCGTGCCCGATTTGAAAAAGAGGAGCGCGAAGTAAAGGGCCAGCGTTACCTGCCAAACGGCCGGGATTAACCCCAGGTAGCTTAGCCAAAACAGCCCGGCATTGGCGACCACTAGCCCGCCAGCTATTACCACCCATAGCCCCAGCCCGGCCTCGGCCGGCTGTTCCAGCCAGGTCAGCAGTCGCTGGGCATGCCAGATCTTAGCCGTGTTGGCCGCCACAGTCGCATTCAGAATTAATTTGTGGCGAAATAAATAGCGTGGGATTAACTCGCGCACTAACTGCTGCCGCCGAATAATGGTCTGTAAGTCGGGGATCGGGTCGGTTAGCCACGCGCGCAGCCGCCGGCTACCTTCCAGCGAAACCGTCGTATCGAGCAGTTGGTACAGCGACCGCTCGCCAACTAAATCGAGATCGGCCTCAAAGGGATGTTCGAAGCGAGGCTGCTGCCGGGAGAGAGTCGGGATGTGGCCCCAATCCAACTGCATTCGGGCGATTTGGCTGAGCTTAAGCTCGCGCCAGCTACGATGCCGGGCCACAGCCCACTCGAGACGTTGATGGGCGTAGACCGCCAGGCTAAATAGAACCACCGAAACGATCAAGCTGACGGCAAACAACCAGGGGCCATAGACAAAGAAAACCAGGCCGCTGATCAGCAGTCCGGTAAAAAAGACGATGGCTCGCAACCAGGACAGCCGGTTGCTAACTGCCGTCAAGTCCACCAAACGTTGGTCAAGTCGCTGGATTTGTTGTTGGAAAACGCGTAAGCGGGTTGTTTTGGTCATAAAAGAAGGTACCTTCAGCCGTCAGTTCTCCTTAGGGTAAAATGAGGCTGAGGCTAAGGCGAAGGCTAAGAAAATAGCCCAATGTTATGAAGTAAAGGCCGCTTTAGGCTGGATTGTCGTTTCTCAGCCTTAGCCTCAGCCTTAGCCTGTAAGTGAAGCCATCTTCTGAATAGTTACAAGGCAAGAACAATTGACTTGGATAGTTGTTGTATGGTTAGGCGAACACATGGCGCAAAGTTTCAGCCATATCGTCCAGGCAAGCATAAGCGCGATCCATGACGCCGGCGTTGGTTACAAACCCGTGCAGCATGCCGCCGTAACAGCGATATGAGACCGGAACGCCCGCCGCGGCCAGCCGTTCAGCGTAAGCCCGGCCTTCGTCGTGCAGCACATCGAACTCGGCGGTGATGACCGTAGCCGGCGGCAGGTGGCTCAAATCCCGGGCCAGCAGCGGCGACGCGTAAGGGTCTTGGGCGTCGGCTTCAGCGGCGATGTAATGATTGCGGAACCAGATCATCCCCTCGCGCGTTAAATTTAGCCCTTCGGCAAACTTAAGATACGAGTCCGTCTCTTGGGTGGCGGTATTGGTGACCGGATAAATGAGGAGCTGGTGTAAGATTTTCGGCCGGTTATTTTCTCGGGCCAAAATGGTGGCGGCCGTGGCTAATTGGCCGCCGGCGCTGTCGCCGCCCACGGCCACGCGATCCGGGTCGCCGCCGAACTGGGCGGCATAATCAGCCACCCAAACCGTGGCCGCATAGGCATCCTCCACTGCCGCCGGATGTTTGTGCTCCGGGGCCAATCGATAATCGACTGACACCACCAAACAGCCCGCCCGTTTCGCTAGCGATCGGCACAGCGGATCATGGGTATCGATATTGCCCGTGACCCAGCCGCCGCCGTGAAAAAAGACCAAAACGGGCAACGGGGCCGAGCTGTCGTCGGGCATATAAATCCGGATCGGTAGCTCGCCGGCCGGACCGGGGATTAATCGATCTTCGATGTGCGCTACCCGCTCGATCAAGCCGGCGTTGGCCTGGCCCGAAGCAATTCGGTCGGCTCGGGCCTGTTGGGGGGTTTTGGTCTGAAGCGGCGGGCCGTTGAGCTGAGCCAGCGCTTGTAAATATTTCTCTGCCTGAGGGTCAAGTTGGCCTTGCCCACAGGGCCATGGCTGCTGAGTTGATGTTGTCATCGAGATTGTCCTTTTCATGGGTTTTTGAAATTATACGCAACTTGGCTCAATACGCATGTTTCTGCTAGCTGGATAGGTATTTTGATGATGAGGAACGGGTTAATAGCTTCTACAATCTATAACAATTTTTTAGTATCTTTGCATCCAGTTTCTTGTATTTTGGGCAAGA
>JAGRCC010000898.1 GCA_020433785.1 Anaerolineae bacterium | reverse complement strand
AATTGATCAAAGATATGCTCGTAATCTTTTTGGGCAATCCCAATCCCCGTATCAATCACATTTAACCAATATTTATGCCCTTTTAATTCTAGATTGATATGAATTCGACCACCTTCAAGGGTAAACTTTATCGCATTGCTGATCAAGTTAGCCAGAATTAAATAGATTTTTTGCCGATCCGCGTCGATATTTAAGGGCGAGTCGTTAGGAATAAATTTTTTGGTTAATACCAGTTTCTTGCCAGAGATAATATCGGAAAACTCATCGCTAATATCAATTACCAGCTGCTTTAGCGAAAAGATACTTCTAGACAGTTGGATATCGTTGGTTTGAATATGGCGCAGGTTGACCATATCATCTATGAGCGACCGCAGCTTCATGGCGCTGGCTAAAACGATTTCAAGCTGTTCACTGGCTTGGCCACTAACGTTGTCTTTTAAGAATGTTGCATAACCCAAAATAACTGAAAGAGGCGTTCTGAGTTCATGAGAAGCAATACTCACGAAATCATTTTTCAGTTGATCAACTTCAGATAGATCACGGTAGGCTTGCTGTAACTCATCCAATAACCGGGCGTTTTCAATAGCGATGGCGGCCTGAGCCCCTAAAGTGGTGGCAATTTGGATGTCATCTTCATTAAATCCGTCATCGGATACTTTATTAATTACTTCTAAAACACCAATGACCTTATTTCTAACTTTAAGAGGTACGCCTAAAATAGAGCGGGTTTTAAAGTCTAAGGCTTCATCCACATTACCATGCCAGCGGGGATCAGTGCTAACGTCGCGAATAAGCAGCGGTTTATCCTGCCGGACAACCCACCCACCGATACTACCGTCAAGCGGAATAATAAGCTTCTTGAGCGCTTCGGTCAATCCGCCGGTCGATTCGGCAAACCGCAATTCGCCGGTATTTTTATCGATGAGCATAATCGAACAAGCTTCCGTATTAGTCAATTCTGTGGCCGACTGAATAATAATTTGTAACAACGGCTCCAGACTGAGGATTGAATTTAACATCTGGCTAACTTTGACAATCCGTTCCAGATAACTTATTCGACGTTCTAGCCCACTAATTTTTTGTCTTAAAGGTGCCTCCGAATTTTGCAGTTCCATCTCGACCGGCAACGTTTCATCATCGAACTCATTGGATATATCTTGAGATGCAAGTTTTTCAGGCGGTGACACAGGATCGTTATCGCTGTCGGATTTTGGCGTTTCGTCTGGTCCATCAAGATATTTCAACATTTTAATTTCAACCCCTGAAGCAAACCGGATATATTGATTATCTAATAGCCCTGCTGAGCCTTTTTGATCGGATCGGGAAGCAGGAGATTTTAATGTTCTGGTTGAATAATTTGAAAAATTAGCAACTTACCTGGCTGAATTATACACAAGCTAACCATGTTTGTCTATGCTGGCAAATTTAAATATGAAAAGTTAAAATTTCAAACAGTTTTTACCCCTGCTAAACACCGCTCGATGGTTTGATCAACATCAATCGGTGGCTGGTCAACTTGCCAACTTAAATAAAGTAGAAATTCATGATTACCGGCCGGACCGGTTATGGGAGAAGAAATTAAACCGGAAATGGAAAATTTCAACCGCAAGGCATAGTTGGCGATATTTAACAATACCTGGTGATGAACTTCCGGATCACGGACTACCCCACCCTTGCCCACCTGAGAGCGCCCTGCTTCAAATTGCGGTTTGACTAAGGCCACCACCAAAGCCGGACTATTTAGCCATTTAATCACAGCCGGTAAAATCAGTTTAAGTGAGATGAAAGAGGCATCAATCGTCGCCAAATCAATCGCCTCCGGCAGTGAATTTAGATGACGAGCGTTGGTGCGTTCCATGACGACAACTCGCTTATCCTGGCGCAGTTTCCAGGCCAACTGACCGTAACCCACATCAATCGCATAGACTTTGGCGGCCCCGCGTTGAAGGAGAATATCTGTAAAGCCTCCGGTCGAAGCCCCTACATCAGCACAAATAAATGCTTCGGGATCGATGTTAAAGCTATCCAGAGCCGCCTCTAACTTCAACCCTCCCCGGCTAACATACGGTAATTCGTCATCAATAGTGACAACCGCCTCAAGCGAAACCGTCATGCCGGCCTTGGTTGCCACTTGATCATCAACTCTGACTTTACCGGCCATAATTAATGCTTGAGCTTTGCTGCGGCTCTCTACTAAGCCTTTATTAACCAGTAAAATATCTAATCTAACCTTTGTCATCATTCAAGAGTATCATAAGAAACGCGGACTCACAAGAAAATCACCCCAAGGCGTGCTCACATTTTTGGTTAGCTTGTCTTTTGAGTTGCATCACTTTTGCTAGGGTTCTAAAGTTTTAGTACCATGCATCTAACTTTTTTGAGGAGATCATGTGTGATTTCTGGACTCTTTAAATCCCTTCGGCCTAAACAGTGGCCCAAAAACGGCTTTATCTTTGCTCCACTCATTTTCGATGAAAAACTGTTTCAGTGGGAACCCTTATTAAAGACGATTTTGGGTTTCTTTTTACTGTGTTTAATTTCAGGCACAATTTATTTAATCAATGATTTAGTAGATATCGACAAGGATCGGCAGCATCCTATCAAGAAAAACCGCCCAATACCGGCCGGACAACTCCCCGTTACCGTTGCCATAGCCGCAGTCATTATTTTACTCATAATAGGACTACCTATGAGTTTTCTGCTCGATCCCATTTTTGGTCTAATTATTACAGCCTATCTAATTTTACAAATCGCCTACTCATTTATTCTAAAAAATATGGTCATTATTGATGTTATGACAATAGCAGTAGGGTTTGTGATGCGCGTGGCTTGCGGCGTATTTTTAATCCAAGCAGAGCGTTTTTCGCCCTGGTTATATGTTTTCACCGTGCTGCTGGCTCTATTCTTAGGGTTCGGCAAACGTCGCCAGGAGTTGGTGATGCTCAACGGTCAGTCATCGACCCGGTCAATCTTAAATCAGTACAACTTACCTTTTCTGGACTCAATGATGTCCATTGTCACCACCGGAACCATCATTACTTATGCTTTTTACACCTTTTCCGCACCCAATTTACCAGGTAATCATTTGATGATGTTGACCATTCCCTTTGTCATTTACGGTATATTTCGTTACTTATACATTATTCACGTTCAGGGGAATGGAGGCGCTCCGGATGAAGTATTGCTTACAGATATGCCCTTGCAATTCACCTTGGTCCTGTTTATGAGTTCTGTACTTTCTATTCTATATTTTTTCGACTGAGATTAGGGGACATTTTTGCCATCATTAGCGGAACAGAGAGAATTATCTATCAATATAAAAAGACACCTCTAACTAGAGGTGTCTTTATTGTTTAGAAAGGCAGCCAATATTATCCCCGGCTGAAAGGGGGCCAGCCGATTAACGTTTGGTATATTGCGGTGCTTTCCGAGCGCGTTTGAGACCCGGCTTTTTACGCTCTTTCGCGCGAGCGTCGCGCGTGAGCAGACCGTTTTCACGTAGCTTTTTACGATATTCGGGATCAGCTTTTAACAAGGCACGGGCCATGGCCAACCTTATAGCGTCTGTTTGGCCGGTTACACCGCCACCGTTAACTTTAACAGTAACGTCAAAACGACCGTTGGTACCTGTAACTTCAAGCGGTTTAACCAGCATAACCCGATCAAGCTCACGAGAAAAGTAGTCAGTCATCGGTTTATCATTAACGACAAACTTATTACCTGTACCTCCAGTATGCAGTCGAACCCGAGCTGTAGCTTCTTTTCGTCGACCAAGACCTTCATAATATTGTGTATCTGCCATGTCTCTTTTCCTCTAAAAATTAATTATCTGCTGCTAAGCCTGGTAGAGGCTTGGGTTTTTGCGCTTCATGAGGATGGTTAGGGCCGACATAAATCTTAAGCTTCTTAAACATCTTGCGACCCAGACGGTTTTTTGGTAACATCCCCTTAACGGCTGACTCCAATACGCGTTCAGGAAATTTTTGCAACTGATCGCGCAAGGAAATCTCTTTTAACCCTCCAGGGTAACCGGAATGCCTATAATACTTTTTTTGGGTCAATTTTTGACCTGTTGTATGAACTTTTTCCGCATTTACCACAATCACGTAATCGCCACAATCGACATGAGGCGTGTAAATAGGTTTGTGTTTTCCACGCAACACGGTAGCGATCCGAGCGGCTATCCGTCCTAGTGTTTCACCCTGAACATCAACCACATACCAATCGCGTTGAACATCTTGTTCTCTAGCACTTATTGTCGTTTTCACCGCTAACATTCTCCTTTGCAAAAAACTAACGCAGGTTTTCCGGATAGGTGACCTTGACCAGAT
>JAGRCC010000897.1 GCA_020433785.1 Anaerolineae bacterium | reverse complement strand
TAACGTAATATCTGTCAGGTTTTGGAATTACCGTTCAGAGAAAATTAGGTCAATTCGGGCCATTTAGCCGCATTAAGGGTCATTTGAAAACCTGTCAGGTCTTGTTCGCGGACAGCTAGCAACTTAGGTTACTTATAAAACGACTGTTATTTAAAATATAACCGATTTTTTGAGGATAGTAAACTTTGAAAATTCGGCTCCATAAAAGTTATGAGTGAGCCTTAAGATTGACCCTAGTTTGTTCCATCTTCACCTAACTGGAATTTGGTCCCGCTCAATTCGGCCACATCAATCAGGACCAAAACCACCCCATCAATTTGATCAGTGTGAGTCCGATAAGGCATGACTCGGAGTAAATACGACTGACCCCGCTGGTTCGTCACCTGCTGTTCGATACCGGTTTGTGTCGATAAAACCCGCCGAGCCAGTTCTGACAGATCGAGATCTTTGAGTTTATGCGACAAGTGGTGCAGCGGACGGCCAACATCTTGTTTAAGCAGATTGATATTATCTTGAATTCCCGGCGTAAAGCGGCGGACATTGAGTTCATTATCCAAGAAAACCGTACCAATATTCGTGTTGGTTAGCAGGTTATCCATATCATTATTCAGCCGGATCAATTCGCGAATTTTCATTTGATATTCGGCATTGACCGTATGTAATTCTTCATTAACCGATTGCAGCTCTTCATTTGTACTTTGCAATTCTTCATTTGAGGCCATCAATTCTTCGTTGGTCGCTTGTAGTTCCTCGTTAGCTGTTTCCAACTCTTCAATGGTCGCTTGCAGACTTTCTTTATTGTATTGCAGTTCCCGCTCCAAAGCCATCATATGCTGCTTGACCGTTTGGTTAACGTCAAACTCTTCGATATGTCTGACGGTTTCTTCGCTGAGTTGCTCGGTTTCAAAGATGATCAGAAATAACTGCTGCCCGTAGTTTTGTTCCCAAAAGGGACGAATCAAAAGTTTAATCTGTCGGACATTATTTCCATCTTGAAAAACTACATTTTGATAAACCAACTCCTGCTGTTCTTGGTTAACCCGAGCTAAGCCGGTTGACAGCGGCAATTTCAGCTCTTCTTGAACCATCTTCAAGATATCAAGATTGACCCGATAGCCGCTGGGCACCGTGAGATATTGCCCAATATTGCCGAAAGCATGGACCATCACACGGCTTTCATTAACCACAATACAAGGCGGCATAACGTGCTCCACCAAACTGCGCAAGACAGGGTCGCTGCTGCGCCAATCATCCGGCGACGGTAACTGGCGATAGCCTTGGATGCGAACCGGGGGTTGAGTCTCTTTCTCCAAGCCAACACTCTTTGGCAGCCGGCCCGGCCCGCCCTGATATAGATAAACTTTCCATTTATTATCTAAACTTTGAAACTCATCGCTAAATTTACCAAGGCTTTCGCTGGTTCCTAAGAAAAGACAGCCCCCTGGTTTCAGAGAAAACTTAAAGGTTTGTAAGGCCTTTTGCTGTAAGTTAGGCTGAAAGTAGATTAAAAGATTACGGCATGAAATTAAATCCATTTTTGAGAGCGGCGGATCTTTAATCAGGTTCTGGTGGGCAAAGACCACCGATGCTCGCAACCGGGGTAAAATTTCATAGGCATTGCCTTTTTTAATAAAATATTTATGGAGCCGGTCCCGGGTGACTTCAAATGAGATATCGTCAGGATAGATCCCGGCGCTAGCGCGATCGAGCGACTCTTTATCGAGATCGGTGGCAAAAATCTTCACATCGACAAACTGGCCGGTTTGCTCGATATACTCGTGGATAATAATAGCCAGCGAGTAAACTTCTTCGCCCGAAGCGCAGCCCGGCACCCAAACTCGCAACTGATCCTTAGCTGTTTTACGGCTAAACAGCACTGGCATAACCTTCCGTTGCAGTAGATCAAACGCTTCCGGATCGCGAAAAAAGCGGGTCACGCCTATCAGAAACTCTTTGCACAGGGCACGGCACTCCTCCGGTGAATCTTGCAAAAAATCGACATAATCAGTCAAATGGTCTATGCGATGAATGCCCATCCGGCGCTCGATCCGCCGCTGCAAAGTGGTTGATTTGTAGCCGGTAAAATCCACATTGGTTTGCGCTTGCAAAACGGCCAGTAACTTCTCTGAAACCTTTTCACCCGTATCAATTTGAGGGAATGCCAAATCATGGTCAAATGAGGAATAGTGCTTTACATACCCTATTAAACTATCCGGCATGGCTTCCGGGGAAGCCACAATGTCAACCAATTGAGTTGCCAGCGCATTAAGGGGCATGCCGTCGAACTTAGCCGACTTATCCTGAACCATCACTAACCCGCCGGCTTCCTTAATGGCACGAATTCCGCGAGTGCCATCGCTGCCGGTACCAGATAGGACAACCCCAACGGCCCTTTCGCCCATATCTTTGGCCAATGACTCAAAGAAGATATCAATGGGCAAATTGGGTTTTCTGTCTCTCTTTTTATAATCGACCAGAAAAAGTTTCCCCTTATAGAGGGTCATGTTTTTGCTACGTGGCAGCAAGTAGACTGTATTAGGGACGACCGTTAAGCCATCTTCGGCCTCAGTCACCGTCATTGACGTATGGCGGGATAACAGTTCAACCATATGGCTTTTATAATCGGGAGATAGATGTTGTAGGACAACAAAAGCAATATTACTGGTCATGGGCATGTGAGAAAAGAACTTCTCCAAAGCCTCTAACCCCCCAGCCGAGGTGCCAACACCAACAATAAAGAATTTCGAATCAGATTGTGTGGTCATGGGGATCTAAGCCTCAATCGTAAAATGCCTTTGGCAGTTACAGTACAGAGCAGTTTCAAGCCATAATTGCAGGTGAGGCAAATCAAGTTGAAGTGGCAACTGCGCAACTTCTTTAAAAGTTAATATTATTTATCAATATAGCGTGATTTGCGGAATTAGTAAAGTTCGCAAAATCAGTGCACATCTACCGAATTCCTATGATATAATAATGGTATAATTCCTCTGTTGATTCAGCCGCCCAGGTGACTGGCCGTATCGAACAAAAGCACCGGTCGCCTATATATCGAATTTTTTTGATTTCAAGATACCAAGGAATCCATGCCGCCGATTCAAAGTAAGCCAATCAATGAAGAACGTCAGCCGGAGAAAATACAAAGCTACGGTTTTTTGGTTGTTTGCAGCCTGCCTGATTTGCAAGTTGTTCAAGTCAGTGAAAATATCAAAGACCAAACCGGCTTTGAAATTACCGCCTGGTTAGACCAGCCCCTTGCCCACCGGCTTGATGTCACTATACTGGCTCAACTCAAAGAAAAGTTGGTGTTAACCCACCCCACTCCATCTAAGGCTAGCGGCGAACAACCTCCCCAACTGTCGAAAAAAAACGGAGGAAGAAGTAGTGACGAGTCCGATGAGGCCGAATCGAGGCCGGAGGAGATCGACCGGCTTTGGCTGGAGCCGACCATTAACGGCCGAAATTTTCATCTATCCGCCCAAGTTACCGGCCAAGAATTAATTTTGGAGTTTGAACCGGCTAATGAAAGCCTCACCACCTCTCAATTTAGTCATCTCTTAAATGGTCTCAGCGCCCATATCAGGCGGGCGAAAACGTTAGATGAATTGATTCACGCTGCTGCCCACCAGATCAGGCAAATCACCGAATTTGATCGGGTTATGGTCTATCGTTTTGATGGAATGTGGAACGCCGAAGTGGTCGCCGACGCCAAACGCGACGACCTGCCCTCCTACCTCGGACGGCGTTACCCGAGAACGGGTATTCCGGCTGAAACCAGAACATTTTATTACCAGCATGGGACAAGAATGATTGTTAACGTCGATACCGAGCCGGTAGGGCTAATTCCTCCGTTCAATCCAAAAACACAGCAGCCGGCTGATCTATCCGGTTCAAACCTAAAGGCAGCGTCCGGGATTCAAATCAACCATCTTCAAACTATCGGGGTTAAAGCATCACTGGTGAATGCCATTACTCATAACACCAAACTTTGGGGTATGTTCGTTTGTCACCATCGTCGTCCCAAATTTCTTGATTACAGCCTGCGCGATCTTTGCCAAACCGTTACTCAGATTTTATCGGACCATATCTTATTTAAATCAACCACCGAACGGCACAACTATATTTATCAAATCGATACCATTGAAGACAAATTATTTCAACAAATGTCCCATAGCTGGGATGTCGTCGCCGGATTAACCCAATTTGAAACGACCTTACTCGATTTAAATAGCTGTATCGGCGCCGCGATTTATTTTGACCAGAAGTTGATTTTACAGGGCATAACACCCTCCCAAACAGAAATAATGGAACTGATCACCTGGTTGAACCAGGAGATTGCCCAAAATATTTACGCCACCAATGATCTAACCTCGGTGTATCCGCCGGCCGAGCGATTCTTAAACAAGGCCGCCGGCATCTTAGCCATTTCCATTTCCAAATCTCTGAAGGAGTATGTAGTTTGGTTTAAGCCCGAAATTATTCAAACTGTTACCTGGAGCTATCCTGGATCAGCCCCAGCCGAGGCTCAAGGCAATGAAATACAACCTAGTTGGCAGCAATCTTTCGACAAATGGCGAGAAATAATAAAAAATAAATCTTTACCCTGGCAAGAGAGCGAATTGGCCACAGCCGGCCGGCTCCGGGAGCAAATTATCAATATTATCATTCACAATGCCAATGAGCTGAGAGCCTTAAACCAAAAACTCGGCAAAGCCAATGCCGA
>JAGRCC010000896.1 GCA_020433785.1 Anaerolineae bacterium | reverse complement strand
TTGTCGAAAATGAACGTCCGTTTAGCCTAAACAGGTCGATTTATCTCCCAAGTGACTGTCACCTTTTGAACTGCGTAACACATAATGAACATCATCACAGACTTAGAGTCTGGTTTCCACCTATAAAGGATTATGATGGCGTTGAATAGGATAAATTGAGTGAGCCGGAGAAATCGAAGAAAGTGGCAGTAGCATCAGATAATGTCTAGTCTATCAAACGATGGCGGGCGTCGCTACTGGCTAAATGTCCAGTCTTTTAATCCGCCAAATGGCCTAACTCGCCTGAGTTCGACAAATCAGTGTAGGTTGGGTTGAGCCGAAAATTTTGTTCTCTAGCCAACTCAGCGCCGTTTGTTTTGAGGGCATTGAGCAATAGCCATTTTGTCACCTCGACAACGGCATCGACCTGGGCTACACTGACTCTTAGGAGCAACAACGCTTGCTTGTCACCCACGATCAAAGCAAGCGTTGTTGCTCCAAACCTTTCTCCCCACCCCTAGCCTTAAGAGGAGTCAGATGTATGCGACCATATCGTATCTTCCCCTTATTTCTCACGCTTATTACCTTACTAATGGCGACCAGCCTCACCATCGAGACCGCCACGGCGGCGGGACCGTTCTATGTGGCGACTACCGGCAGTAACACCACCGGCAGCGGCTCGGCCGGCCAGCCGTGGGCGACCATCAGTTATGCCATCCAACAGGTACCCGATAACAGCACTATCCTGGTTAAACCGGGCACGTACAGTGGTCAGGTACGGCTGGATGAAGCCTTTACCCAAGGGGTAACCATTAAGTCCGAGACGCCATACCAGGCCAGACTGCGCCATACCGGCACGGTGGTTATCGTATACCAGGGTAAAGGCATCACCCTGGAAGGGTTCGATATTGCCCACAGCGGGCCGGGCGCGGGTGCGCTGGTTATACAAATCCAGGACCTCATCGGCCCGGCGGGGGGGAGCGATGCCGTCAGCCGCATTACCCTACGTAACAACGTCATCCACGACAGCTACAACAACGATCTGCTCAAGGTCAACAATGGGGCCACTCAGATTACGGTCGAGGGCAACGTCTTCTACAACCAGGCCGGCCACGATGAGCACATCGACATCAACAGCGTCAGCCACGTGACGGTGCAGGACAACATCTTCTTCAATGACTTTGCCGGCAGCGGCCGGACCAACACCAACGATACCGGCAGCTTTATCGTCATCAAAGACAGCAACGCCGGGGATGATAGTTACCTGGGTGCGGAGGATATTACCGTCCGGCGCAACGTTTTCCTCAATTGGCAAGGCTCGACCGGTTCGAACTTTGTGCTTGTGGGCGAGGACGGTCAGACGTTTTATGAAGCCCGGGATGTGCTGGTGGAAAACAACCTGATGATCGGCAACAGCAATAACGTCATGCGTTCGGCCTTTGGGGTGAAGGGCAGCCGGGATGTGACCTTCCGGCATAACACCGTGGTCGGCGATTTGCCGTCGCTGGCCTATGCTATGCGGCTCAACACCGAAGGGGACAACCAACCTAACCTGAACATCCGCTTCTACAACAACATCTGGTCCGATCCCACCGGCACGATGGGCGCGGACAACAGCGGCAGCGCCAACGACTTCTCCGATACGCCGCCGGGCGAGACCAGTTCGTTTACCCTGGATAACAACCTCTACTGGAACGGCGGCAGCACCATTCCCTCAAGCGGGAGTGAGCTGGTCAACTACACCAACGACAGTCACCGGACCATAGCCAACCCGCTGTTGGGCGCTCAGTCGAGCGTCGTACTGCCGCGCTGGAACTCGAACACGGGCCAGTTCGGCGGTGGGGTGACCACCATCCGCGCCGCCTTTGAGCAGTTAGTCGCCCTCTATGGCACGCCGGCGGGCGGCAGCCCGGCCTTCGACACCGCCACCGCCGGCCAGTCGCCCGCCGATGATATTCTAGGCCACCTCCGCAGCGACAGCTCACCGGACATCGGCGCGGTAGAGTTGGTCCCGGCTCTACAGCTTACCGCCCGCCCCGGCGACCACACCGCCCGGCTCGATTGGCTGCTTAATACCACCCTACCTTCCACCACCACCTGGCGCATCACCTATACCGGCCCCCCCGGCGATCAACCTTCCCCCATCAACGGCCTGCCCTACAGCCCCCAAAGCACCACCCTAACCGGCCTGACGAATTACCAACCCTACCAGGTCACCGTCCGGGCCCTCCTCGCTGCCACCCCGGTCCTAACTTCGAACACGGTGACGGTCATCCCGACCGATTATTTTACTTTTCTGCCGGTGATTGAACGCTAGCGGGGAGTAGGGAGCAAACCCTATTTCTTAGCTTTACCGTCGATCATGATCAGGTCAACCCCTAACTGAAATTAACCATGAAGCGCATGAAGCGCATGAAGGGTAAAAGAAACTTCATGCTCTTCATGGCCTTCATGGTTTCTCATTTCCCCCATCAAGAAACGATGCATCTCTTTAGGTGAAAACGGACCGTTTCTACATCTAGGTTTTTCAAAATCTAGGTGTAGACTCGATCCATCTCTACACCTAGACATGGATCGAATCTACTACTGGATTCGATCCATGTCTAGTACTAGATATGATCAGAATCTAGATGTATAAACCCGTAGTTTCTAGGTGTAGATCGGGCTTGTTTCTTTACTTAACTCAAGTTGCTACCCTGCCAGACCTGACAGGTTTTGGAATTACCGTTCAGAGAAAATTAGGTCAATTCGGGCCATTTAGCCGCATTAAGGCTCATTTGAAAACCTGTCAGGCCTTGTTCGCGGACAGCTATACTGAGATTAGTTTGAAAGCAGAACTTTTGCATAAATTGCCGGTCATGCCCGAATGTCTTTATCGGGCATCCATCAGGGG
>JAGRCC010000895.1 GCA_020433785.1 Anaerolineae bacterium | reverse complement strand
ACCTGTTTGGACCACTCCGATGCTAATTTATTGACAATAAGTGACTGTCACCTGGGTTTTTGCGTAAGTCCTATCCTAAACTAACCGAAAAAAGGAGAATTTTATGAAACGCGCTCGTCATCATCATCTTCTCATCGGATTGATGACCTTAGCAGCTTTACTGGCGCTGCTCACCACGCAAGTCAAGGCCGGCGGGTGGGCCGTAATTACGCTCGATCACCTGCCGGAGGCGCCTACAGCTAACCAGCCGTTCGAGGTCAGCTTTATGGTGCGCCAGCATGGCATCCACCCGATGGCCGGTCTCACCCCCCAACTTATCGCCACTCACGTTGAAAGCGGCGAAACGGTTGAGGCGACCGCCCACGCCCTGGCCGATGCAGGTCACTATTCAACCACATTAACCCTGCCCCAGGCCGGTCAATGGCGCTGGTCGGTCCAAGCCTTCACCATGGATATCGCCATGCCTGACTTAGAGGTTCTGGCCGAGTCATCGAATCATGAGACCAAGACCCAGATTTGGCCGATTTGGCTGGGTATGGGCGGGTTTATGGGAATGGTGGGCAGTACCCTACTCTGGTGGCGGAAGCGGGTGTGGTGGACAACCCTGATCGTGCTGACCGCCGGCTCAATTGGCACGATGGGCGTAGCGATGACGGTGAACCAGCCAGCCGCCATGGCTGAAAAATCGCCCCGTGTCGATGAAAGTGACTTGGGTGACAGACTGTTTGTCGCTAAAGGGTGCATTACGTGCCATTACCACGACGCGGTTAAGACCGAGGCCGCCTCGCTCCATATCGGGCCGAATTTAACCCACTTCACCACCTCGCCGGAATACCTGCGGCTCTGGTTAAAAGATCCGGCAGCGGTAAAGCCCAATACCTTGATGCCCAACCTGCATTTGAGCGAGACCGAAATCGAGGCGCTGATCCCCTTATTGGCTCCGTCCCCGGCCCAGGCATCGAAATAGCCGCTAACGCGGCCGTCATCCAATTCGATTCCGGCTACCGGTTTCATTGTCTTAGGCTGGCACAGCCAAAAAATCGATATGCTTGGGCGAGATGCGGCAATGGCTTGCTTCATCGAGTAGGTGTGGAAGGCCGCAAACCGGCCGTCCGGCTGTTTGATGCCGAAGGTTTCCAGCGTTTTGTTTTTGGGGGTGGCGGTGAAGGCAAAGTAGCTGGCCGTTTTCAACATCTTGTGGCTGTCCATCAAATAGTTGAGTAAATCTTCACTGCTGATATGGCCCTCTTCATCAACCGGCAATTCGGCCGGATCAAAATCGGAAAAGACGGCGTTCATATCGGCTGCGGCCCGACCGCTTTGGCTGCTGTGGGCTTCATCGATAATAAAGGCGATGGTTTTACCGGGCATCGCCTGCACCGCTTGTAACACAAAGGGAAAGGTTTGGACCGTGCAGCTCATGATCCGCTTGTTGTTTTCCAAAGCCAGCCGCATATGAGTTGTTTTGCTCAGCGAGGTTTCGGTGGGGTCTAAGGTTTTGATGTCGCTGGCGTTGCCGGTGATGGCTTCGTAAATGCGATTGTTTTGGGCAAAATTCTTGAGGTTGTCGCGCAGTTGTTCATCCAGGTTGGTGCGGTCGGTCACCACATTCCCGGTCAAAGTCATTGGGCGAACCTTCAAGATACCCCTGCTTGTCAACCAGTTCTTTTACGATGAGTTTCTGAAACCCTTTTTCGGATGTATCGGTGTGGTTCATCGTTTCGCTTCAGCGTAAATCTTCTACAATCCCCATGCTTCACAAAATGTTTGCGGTGACACAACCGTAAAGGAATAACCGGCGGTTGGTATCCAGACTAATCTTCACTTAAATCCCCATACACTGACTCTCGCGTCTCCCGCAACTGTTGCATAATTTCGTCCCGGCTCATCCGGGTGAAGGGGTGATCGGCCTGTACGGCCTGCATCAGTCGCTCCATGCGTTGCGGCCAACTGGATAACTCAGGATTGATAACCACAATCGCCACTTCCGTTAGCGGCGGCAGGCCCGACAGCGTGACCGTACCATCATCCCCAACAACCTCGGTAAAATGATATGTCTGCACAATCAACTCCTTTTAATTGATAATAACCATTATCTGCATCAATAATTATCAATTATCAATTATCAATTGTCAATTGCCTCGAACACCTGCTCGACCAACGCTTCTCGAGTTTTCCGCTTGGCTTGTTGGTGGCTGCCGTCATCCAATTCGATCCCGACGACCGGTTTCATTGTCTTAGGCTGGCACAGCCAAAAAATCGATATGCTTTGGCGAGATACTACCACAGAATCGTCGAATTTCGCGAAGTAGCTTGATGAACAAAATATTTCTAACTATACTTTATTGCGTACCGTTAGATATCCATCTTCAGCGATTATCTATAAATGCCCCTGAACTTCAATTATAAGTTCTATTTAGGATTATGACTACCTAACCGAAATAACTAGGCTAAGATAAAGACCTGTGATAGAATAAAAAAGTTATGACGCTTGAAATTGAGATTTATCCTCTTCCTAACTTACATCGTTATTATTATCGGTTAGTGGTGATTACAAATGGATCAGTTAATCGAAATAATCCATTCTTATGGTCAAGTGGACAATTGGTCAGAAAAGACGAAAACGGCCTTTGATGATCTTTTCGGGGCTAATGGTGGTCGGTATCCCGCTAGAGCCAGTAGTGGTGTATCTCTCAGAAATCCAGAATTTCATGGTGTAAGCGGTGTCCCATTTGCTGCCCTTATTCATCCTGCCAATAGTGAATCAGGAGCCTATGGCGGCATGAGTTTTGTAATTTTTCCAGTACCAAACGCCCCCTGCTTGATCGGAATGGTGGTTGGCACACAAGGCTTAAGCCCAGATGAGGAAGTTCTTGGACGTCCTGGGCATGCTCGGAAAGTAGCTGCTATCTGTGCCTGGCTCAACCAAAAATATGGGCAAGGAAAAATGTTAGCCTGGGCTAAGCAAGATCCCGTCAGAATTGACACAGATATTCCCCAGAAAATGGTAAGTCTGTTCCCTGCGTATAGTTCAGTCTTTGATCGTTATGGCAAAGTTATTTATGGGTTTTTTGCTCCTACTGAAAATAGAGAGGCTACAGAGAGTGCCTTAAAGGCTTTTTTAGACCTCATGTTTGAAGAACGGGCCCAGTATCCCCTTAAAGGGTCGCTTGATGAGGCAGAAAATATTCGCGCTCAATATTTTGCCTACTTGATGCCAGACCTTTCTGATAAACAAGTGATTGCTTGGCTTAAAAGCCAAAGATTTGTGATTTTGCAGGGTCCGCCAGGAACGGGCAAGACCGAAATGGCTCGCCACATTTTAAAGAATCATTACCAGCAAAACGGAATGACGATACAATTTCATCCGAATACCACTTACGAAAATTTTGTTGGTGGCTTAGCTCCTGTACAAACAACCGATAATTTAGGTTTACAGTTTGCGCCTCAAAAAGGGCATCTAATGCAAGCGGCTGAGCACGCTCTAAAAAATCCTCAACAATCGTATTTATTACATATCGATGAGATTAACCGTGCCGATCTGTCCAAAGTTTTAGGTGAAGCCATATTCTTGCTAGAAGCTAAGGCACAAGATGAGCGAGAGATAAGTTTACCTTATGATTTTGGTGAGCCATTCAATAATAAGCTTCGATTACCTGAAAACTTACATATTTTAGGTACAATGAACAGTTCAGACCGTAGCATTGCAATAGTGGATATAGCTGTTCGGCGTCGATTTGCGTTTGTTAAACTCTGGCCGCAGATAAAAGTTGTACAAACCTATGGTTCCCCTTTGATGCAGCAGGCTTTTATTGAATTAATTTCGATTTTTGTAGAGCACGCAAGCGATGACGCCTTTGATTTAGTACCTGGACATTCGTATTTTTTAGAAAGTGATGAATTCAAAGCGGCAGAGTATCTCAAAGTAAATTTAGTGCCTTTATTAGAGGAATATCTCGCTCAAGGATACGTGGCTAGCTTTTCTGATCAAATTCGCGCTTACCTTCAATGGATCGCCGCTTATGACAAAGAGAAAGCCTAAATCAAGTCCAATATTCGCTAAAGCTCCGATATTATCAAAAACCTCTGCCAACCAATTCTGTTTCGAGATTGTTGACTCTTCAACTCATTACATACCCGCCACATTTCTTGTCCAAGGGACATTACAACGTGATCCACAAGCTCAAGCAGCCCGTTTAGCTCAACAATTTATTCGTCAAAATCAAGGTATTTTAAAGGATTTTGACATCTCGGTAGAGCTGGCTTATGACGGCAATACAGTTGATTTAACTTTTGAGGCCAATACAAAAGTGGGTGCATTACCTTTATTATCGCCTACAACTGGCCGACCGGATTATGGATTGGTGATTAAACCTCGCTTCGACTGGCCAGGGCTTGGGCCTATGTTAGCCATGATGGGATGGCGTGTAATTCCGACCCCCTTAAAATTGCCTTTGTTACCCCGTTCTGAACGAAAAATTCCTCCGTGGGTTCTATCGACTATTGTTCTTTTTCGACTTAAATCACTTTTGGACAATCTCAATCGGCAATTCACTCTAACCGAAGCTGAGTTATTGGCACCTCGTGGCCAAGTAAATTGGTCGCGTTATGCTACTGCTTGCCTACCTTCTGCCCAATTTTTGCGCGTACCTTGTCGTTTTCCCGAGCTAAGAGATGACCAAGAACTCAAAGCGGCTATACATTTTACACTACGCAAACAATTGGTTAGCTTAGAAGGTCAACGAGCAGGTGGAGTTGTGGTATTACAGTTAATAGATCTTTGCCAATCGTTGTTAACAAAAGTGAAAAGTGTATCACCCCGTCAACCATCACCTATGGCGTTGAATGCATGGTATCGTACTTCTTTGAAAACCGATGTTTTTAGGAATGGGTTACAAGCCCTTGAGTGGACAATTGAAGATAGAGGTTTGGCTGGATTGGCTGACTTACAAGGAATTGCTTGGATAATGTCTATGGAAATGTTTTTCGAGTCTTGGATCGAAACAATAGCCGAAAAACTATCTAGACAATTTGGAGGTGTTTTACGGACGGGCCGAAACAGGGAAACTATTATTCCCTTAAAGTGGACCCCTCCCTATGTAGGTTCCCAGAGATATTTACTTCCTGACGTGGTTTTGGAACGAGAAGATGTAACAATTATTCTTGATGCCAAATACAAAAGCCATTGGGAGGAGTTGAGCCGTCATCAATGGCACAAACTTACTGACGTATTTAAAGAACAACATCGCGCCGATTTGCTTCAGATATTAGCTTACTCAACTCTAGCGAAAACGAAGAAAGTCATAACTTGTTTGGCCTATCCCTGCCAAAAGGATACTTGGCAGTCATTAAAAAATAGAGAACGACTTTGGCACCATGCTTCGCTGTATGCTGGTGAAAGACAAGTAGACGTGATATTGATAGCCTTACCTATGGTAGCAAGAGTTGAGGACATTGTTCAAACATTAACAAAAGCAATTACAAGTATACATTAAATTTCCGATCGCGCCTGATAGCCCCTTTCAACATTGAGCAAGTAAGAAAAGCAAGGCTGTTTATACCCACTACTCATAAAACCCCACCGTTGCCCTCAACCGCTCCGTGTACTGATAAATCTCATCTAACCCCTTAATCGGCACTTTTTCCTCGTTCTTGTCCGCACCAAACAGACCGAGATACTTTTGAGCAGAGTTAAAATGCAACCGGCAAATGGGTTTACGATTATTATCATCCAACAGAATACCGCAATAGCTTTGTACGTCTCGCATCACGACGCGATGGGTATCGACTACTCGCCGTAAAATAGATTTCACTATAAAATAGGCTTCCTTTTCCTCATCCGTGGTCACAATTTTGGGGGCTTCCTCAGGTGAGGACATCGGCTCAACCCCATTGGAGTCACCTGGCCGATCGATATCCATGATGGGGGTTTGAATCGCCTTCTCTTCGGTTAAAGCCGATACAAGTCGCTGATTGATCCGCTCGTTCAAAAACTGTTGCAGCGCCTTTTTGACAATCCCTTCAAACTCATCGCGAACCGCCTTTGTAAAGCGACCATTATGCACCTGGCTCACGAAAAACCGAATGAATTCATCTGAAGGCTCTGACCATTGATCGGCGATAATCTGCTTGATAGCTCGGGTATATTTCAATTCGCTGGCCGTGGTTAATATGTTGTCCAAATCATACGAGAACTTGGTGAATTTCTTTAGCTCTGCCAATTCCCGCTCAGAATAATCTTCCAGGTTGAACTCGAAAAAATGCTTGGCGTCCATTTTGTTAGGGGTATCCAGATCGGTAAAGAAGCGATAAATGACGCCATTCGTCAAAACCGCAAAACGGGCGTGGGTGACACTAAAATAACGAAACAATTGAGAGGCGTGGGCTTTATCTAAATTATGACCGTGCCATTTACACTCAAAGAGCATAATCGGTTGTCCCTCTTTTAAGATGGCATAGTCCACTTTTTCGCCCTTTTTCACGCCCACATCGGCTACTAACTCAGGCG
>JAGRCC010000894.1 GCA_020433785.1 Anaerolineae bacterium | reverse complement strand
TCCCGGTCGAGCCCGCCCCGCCGCTTGGTTACAAAATTGTCTTTGGCGGCACGCGGCTACCGTTGCGAGAGGAGGACGCTTGGGTGGTGGAAAATGGCCGGCTGACTAAAGCGGCCCGCTACTCTGGCGTCGAGACCGTCAACTTTCCCGGCATCGGCGAGTGCGAGGCCTTTACCGAAAGTTTTATGCCCTGGCTGCTCGATCTGCCGGAGCTAAAAAATCTACGTAGTGGTACCCAGAAGACGGTGCGCTGGCCCGGCTACGCGACAAAAGTAACCATCCTCAAAGAATTTGGCTTGCTCAGCGACACGCCCATTGCGGTTGATGGTGTTCAAGTTAGCCCAAAACGGCTGGTGGATACACTGCTTTACCCTTATGTAAAAATGAATGAAGGAGAGCGGGATCTCACTGTTTTCCGGGTTGAGGTGATCGGCGAGTTGGAGGGTAAACCTTGCCGCCTGCAGGCCGACATGGTTGATCGCTATGATACGAAGCATAATTTCACCTCGATGGCCCGCACAACCGCTTTCACTGGCAGCATTGTCGCCCGGATGATCGCTCGCGGCGAGTTAGCTGGCCGCGGCCTGCACCATCCGGAGCAAATCATCACCGGCGCCCATTTCGAGCAGCTACTGAGCGAACTGGCCGCCCTTGATATTAATTTTGAAATGACGAGCCATTGGTTATGAACGCATCAAATTCCTGGCAGCAAATCATCTGGCGCGAGTGGCGGCACAGCGTCGACCCGATTTATACAGATCGGCTCTTTAGAGCGGTCAGTGATCAACCGCTCGGTTTAGGCGCTCAGATTAGCGTGGTTATTCTCAATGCCGTGGGTGGCGCGGCTATAGGCGTGTTGGTTGGCCTGCTCTTTACCTCTAGTTGGGGCACGCTAAAACATATGGTCTGGCTGGGTGGATTGTTAGGTCTCATTTATGGCTGGATACTCACCAAAAATTATACTTGGCGCGATTGGCTGGAGCGGTTATCATCCAATACCCCGACCGGCAGCTTTAGCCGGCTCGTTTTTGGGATTTTAGCTCTGGGGTTAATCGGTGGTATGATGTTTGGGCCAATCTTTTGGTTGGCCGGGGTCGGGCTATTCTGGGCCTTTGGCGATGTCATTACTTGGATCAATCGCGGCCTGACAACCAGCCGCCAAGACCGGCTTGACGACCGGCGCTGGTGGTTCTGGTGGGGGAAACGACCGCATCTACTTGAAGTCGAACAAGCATTGCAGCAGGCTTGTCTCACTTCTCCCGAAGCGCAAAAACTATGGCAAGCGCCTCTGCACCGCCTGGCCGAAGAACAACAGCGACATCCAGCCATCGAGACGTTAATCGAGCAACTTTTGAGCCCGGACTGGCTCGAACGTTTTGTTGCCCGCCAACTCCTTATTCAACGGGGCGAAGAGGCCATCTTCGCGCTTCAGGCTGCGGTTCATAACAATAATACACCCCACAAAGTCACGCTGCTCTGGGTGCTTGATAACCTTCACTCCAGAAACGGCTTACCTACCCCCTCCCCTATCGGCCGCGAGCGAACATAACTCTCGACTATTTATTCAGTAGACCAAATGACTGAAATAAAAAAAGCCACCTCATTGTGGCTTTTTTACTTTCATCTGTTTCAGCTTGGGTTGCTAAATTTGAGCTAAGCAATCTAAGATCGACTATATTTGCCTTAGTTTTTACTATAACCCACGCCGACGGGTAATGGCCTGGATGCAGACACATGGGAACCGTTTTTGTAGTAACTCTGAGTGCCCGCGACGTTCGAAACGACCATTGGCTCGCTCTGAGGTTTGTCTTGTGTTGACAACTTGAATTTACCAACTAATTGCGTTAGGCCTTGAGCCATCTCGGCTAATGATTTAACGGAAGCCGTAACGTCTTCAACTTGCGCGTTCATTTCTTCAGTACTGGCGCTCACCTCTTCAACAGCGGCGCTGTTCTCTTCACCAAGACCGGCAATATTTTCGATGGCCTGACTCACTTCCTCAGCACTGGCGGCCATTTCTTTGGTAGTGATTGTGTTCTCTTCGACCACGCTACTTACCCGGTTCATCGCCTTCATCAATTCTACTGAGGAATCATTCATCTGACGTGTGGCGGTTAAAGCTGCCGTGGCCTGCCGGTCGACCGTTTCAGCAGCATTGATAATAGTAGCCAAAGCCTGACCGGCTTCCTGAGCGCGAGCCACCCCCCCTTCAACTTCGCGAGTGCCATCGTCCATAGCCTGGATGGCGTCTGCGACTGTGTGCTGCATAGCATAGATCAAGCTGCTGATGTCTTTGGTGGCTGCGGCGGATTTTTCAGCCAATTTTCGCACTTCGTCAGCAACGACAGCGAAGCCTTTGCCTTGTTCACCGGCTCGAGCCGCTTCGATAGCGGCATTTAGAGCCAACAGATTAGTCTGAGAAGCAATATTCTCAATCGTTTCAACAATCAAACCGATTTGGTTGGAGTGTTGCCCCATCTCCTGGATTTTGACGGCAGATAGGCCCACCTTAGATTTGATAACCTCAATACCTTTAATTGTATCATCCACCGTTTTGGCTCCGGCCCGAGCCGCTTGAGCCGCATTAGTGGCTTCGCCGGTGACAGAGGCGACATTTCCGGCTACTTGCTCAATTGCCAGAGAGATTTGATTGACCACGGTCGAAGTGAGATTGGCGGCTTGAGCCTGTTCGTGAGCGCCAATCGCCACCTTCTCAATGGAATGACGCATCTGTTCCACCGAAGAGACGGTGCGAGTGATGCTATCGGCCTGTTCAGCGTTGCTATACGCTACCTGCTGCATCGTAGTGGCAATTTGAGTAGTCGCTTCTCTAGTCTGGCCAGCGTTTATTGAAAGCTGGGCCGAAGTAGCGCCGACATTAACCGCATTATCGGTGACCTGACCGATCAATTGACGCAGATCCCTGATCATCTGCTGGAAGACATTACCCAATATATCCCGCTCCGACTGGGGTTTAACTTCAACCGTCAAATCACCTTGAGCCAGACCTCTGGCGGCTATCGCTATTTCTTGCAAGTAATCAACCATCTGCTGGAAAGAAGCCGCCATCTCGCCCATCTCATCGTTAGAGCTTATATTGATTGAGTGATCCAGTTCACCTCTAGCGATGCCATCGGCTATATTAGCCACCTGTCGGGCCGCTCCAGACAGGGATCGAGCTAAAATGAACATGAGCGCGAAGCCAACGACGGCTGCCAGAACTGTACCCCAAACCGTAATTTGACTCATCAGAGCAATGGCTGTCTCATTGTCGGCCTGAGCCTTAATAAGCCAATCCACTCCATCCTGCTTAGCTTCTGACAGTACGGCGCGAGTGTTGTCCATGTATGTCTTGCCCCCTCCCGAAGCTTCGTAATCAGAAATAGTCTGGAGATCGACCTTACCAGCGTTTGCTTCCTGCCGTAGCACAATTCCTTTTGCGGTCCACACTTCTTCCCAGCTACGGGCTAGCTCGTCAACTTTAGCCCAGCGTTCAAGTTGGACCGGATCATCGGCGGTTAAGGTTTGTAATTCGGCAATAGCTTTTTGAAATTCGGCTTTACCGTTGCGATATGGCTCAAGAAAAGAATCTTCGCCACTTAAAAGATACCCACGAAAACCGGTTTCCATATTAATGAGTTGCAAAAGGGCATTATCAGTCAGCTCCATAACACGGTGGGTATCTTCTACCTGCTTAAACGCCTGCACACTATCCTTCTGCGCTTTGTAGTTAAAGGCTGATACCGTGGCAAATATGACTAAGGTGACCATAAAAGCGCCCAGCAATTTGTTTTGAATATTGATCTTCATACATAAACCTCTCTATTGGTGGAGTTGAGTTATTTTCCTCAGTATTATCGATCAATATTCAATTATTCTTTAGAGCTGAATATAAAAGTTATGTATGTAAATGGTAAAGATGGAGCTTAAAAGGAAAAGAGAGACTGATCGTTGTGCCTTATGGTTCATTCACTTCGGCAGTTCACCCACATACCGGGCGCGAGGCCGAATAATACGATCAAGCTGATACTGCTCGATGATATGGCCGATCCAGCCAATAGTCCGCCCTAAAGCAAAGAGCGCAATCGGTGCGCCGGCGGGTAGGTTGAGCGCCCGAGCCAGCACCGTCAAACCAAAATCGATATTGGGTCGTTCGCCAATGAGCGCCAAAGCTGCCTCTGTAATCTGCTCGGCTAATTTGATCGTTGGCGTGTACGGATAGTGAGTCGTGAGTAAATTTAATAAATACTGCCCGCGTGGATCGCCAGCGGGATATAGCGGATGGCCAAAGCCGGGTATCCCCTCGCCGCGCTTAAGACGAGCAGCCACCGCAGCCTCAACCTGGCGGGCGGCCTGGGCTTCATTCAAAAAGGCCTCAACGCGCTCAGTGCTGCGCCCGTGCTTGACTCCTTGCAATGCTGCCAATCCGGCTATCACCGCCTGATATGGCGTTGCCCCCGCTGAGGCCACACAATGAGCCGTAAATGACGAAACATTCAACTCGTGGTCAGCGCAGAGAATGAGCGCCGCGTTGATTAACACAGCCGCGGACGGGTCATCGGCGGCCCAGCGCTGCTGCAATTGTACAGCCATATTTTTCTGGGGTATAAGGCCGTTGACCGCCAGCGTCACCAGTAAATGCAGGATTCGCGCCCCAGTCTGAGCCACCGCTTCGGGCCTCAAATCATAGGCAGCCAGATCATCGACGCCAGCCAAAGGTAGGAGTATCTGAAACTTGTCCACCGGAGGCAAATGGCTAACTTGCAGTGCAATCGCCTGAAGCAGCGGCGAAAACGGCTCCCCCGCCGGTTCTAACAGCCCTGCCACTGCCGCCAACGGATCACCGGCCCAAATGAGCGCGGCGACCCCCTCCACTGGCTGGGTTTGGGCTAATTCAACCACATCGTGCCCTCGATAGTAAAGCCGATTATCGACGATCAGCGTAATCGATGACTCCATAACGGGTGTCCCCCAATGGAGCGCATCTTCAACGGCTTTGGCCGGATTGAGCCGCTGTTCCTGCCGGGCCTTCAGGCTTTCGACATCCTCCCGTCGATAGCGATGGGTCCGTTTCGACTCGTCGGCAACCTCAGAGCGGATCAGCCCCCGACTAACATAAGAGTACAAGGTCGATAATGTGATGCCTAATTCAGCCGCCGCTTCTTTGGCGGTAAGATAACCACTACTGTTCACGCTGCATCCTTTAAATGTAGTTGGAAAAAGCTATAACCGGGTAAAAGGTGAGGGTATCCTTCCAAACAACCAACCTTTACCCTTTACCGTTTATTTTTAGTCACGTTTTCTATCATACAATATATTGATTTTAAAATCAATATTGACAATATAAATCAGTTTAGCTATATTGTTAATCATATCAACATTGACAAACCAATCAATATAAAATGAGGTTTTCCCCATATGAGTCACATAAATAATCCAATCAAAGCTGGTTTAGACGGCGTTGTTGCCGCCGAAACAAAACTAAGCCGGATCGATGGTCAGGCCGGAACGTTGACTATCGCCGGATTTCCTTTACAGGAATTAGCCACCAACGCATCTTTTGAAGAAACAGTCTATCTGTTATGGTACGATCGACTGCCTGACGCTCAAGAGTTGGCCGATTTCCGGCAAGCACTGATCGAACAGCGCACCCTACCCGAGGCCACCGTGAATTTGCTCGAAGCCGCATCGATAGCCAAGGTATCGGCCATCGATGCCCTACGTATGGCAGCCAGTTCGCTGAGCCTGGGCGCGCCCGACAAAAATCCCGGCGGCAATCCAGAGCGTGACGCACTCATCGTAGTGGCCGCGTTTCCCACCATTGTCGCCACTTACTGGCGACTACAACAAGGCCAGGCGCCCATCGCTCCGCGCGCCGATTTGGGCCACGCGGCCAATTATCTCTATATGCTTTTCGGCGAAGTCCCCAGTCCGGAGCGCACACGTGGCCTGGAAACTTACCTAAACACCGTAATCGAACACGGTTTTAATGCCTCTACCTTTACCGCCCGGGTCATTATTTCGACCCAGTCCGATATGATCTCGGCAATTGTGGGGGCGTTAGGCGCGTTGAAGGGGCCGCTGCACGGGGGCGCGCCGGGACCGGCTTTGGATATGGTTTTTGAAATTGGGGCGGTAGATCAGGCTGGGGCATATATCCGGCAAAAAATCGAACGGGGCGAACGGTTGATGGGCTTTGGGCATCGCATCTACAAAGTCCGCGATCCGCGTGCGGAGGTTCTGGCCGCAGCAGCCAGACGATTTTACCAGGCTGACGGCAATATGGCGCTCTATAACCTGGCCACCGGGGTCGAAGCCGTGGCCGTGGAGTTACTGGCCGAATACAAACCGGGCCGAAACTTACAAACCAATGTCGAATTCTACACCGCGCTGCTGCTGCACGGGCTGGGGTTGACCACGGACCTATTTACGCCCACATTCGCCGTTGGTCGGGTGGGTGGCTGGACGGCCCATGCCTTCGAGCAGCAGCGCGAAGGCCGGCTCATCCGGCCCAAAGCCGTTTATGTAGGGGCGGAAGGGCGGCGCTGGCCGGAGCGAGAACCGGTCTTTTAGTATCGGTGGGCTGCAAAGCGCCTTTCAAAACAACTTTGCCTACTCAGGATGCCTCTGTCTATTGAGAGTCTGCTTTAATTAAAAGCCTACAAGGATCCACAGATAGGCACAGATGGTCACAAATAGTATCAAATTTGAGACAAAAATCTGTGATTATCAGTGTCAATCTGTGGACAAATCTATTGAGCCTCACTTTTAGAGTATCGAAACCGATCAGGACGGTCACGGGGCCCAAGCCGGCATACGATCATTGGCCGGATGGTTGCTGATATTGGCCACGTCACTGCCATCGGCGTTCATCACATAGATTTCCCAGTTGCCACTGCGATTGGAAGCGAAGGCGATCTGTGAGCCGTCCGGCGACCAGGCCGGCTCGGTATCATCAGCCCCATTATTGGTCAATCGCGTGGCCTGGCGTGTATTGAGATCGATTACATAAATTTCGTTATTGCGGTCACCGTTGGCGACAAACGCTAACTTGGCCCCGTCCGGCGACCAGACCGGCTGGATTTCATCACCCACAGAAGAGGTCACCTGAAACAGTCCGTTGCCATCGCTATTGATAAGATAGAGGTCGGTTTGGTCATCAAAGGCCAGTTGGCTACCGTCGGGTGACCAATCAGGATGATACCCCTCGTTGGGGGTAAGCTGGCGGCCCTGGCCGGTTTCAACGTTAACTACGGCCAAATTATCGCCCGAAGCGGCTATTGCCAATTGGCTGCCGTCGGGCGACCAGGCGGGTTGGCTCGATTGCGTAGTCAATTGGCGCAGATTACTGCCATCGGCTGCGATCACCCAGATTGTCATATTTTGGAGCAGCGCCGACTCGAAAATGCCGCGGCGAGCAAAAGCAAGTTGATCGCCGGTCGGCGACCAGGCCGGGTATTGGTCGTCTTCATTGGAGGTATCAGTTAACTGGATGGGTTGGCTGCCGTCTTCGTTCATCACATAAATATCAAATGACCCGGCTCGATCTGAGGCAAACGCGATTTGGGTGAGCGACGGCGTCGGCGTGGACAACGGGAGTGGCGTTGTTGTTGGCGGCGGCGTATTAGTCAGCGACGGCGCCGGCGAAGGCGTCAGCGTTGGTTCCAGAGTCGATGTAGCCGTTGCCGTCGACGTTGGGGCCGGCGTATTAGTGGGGGTGATCAGATTTTGGGACTGAGCCTGACTTTGTTGAGCGGTGGCGGTAGCAGCCAGGGCCACCAACGTCGCTTCGAGATCGATCCCCGGCTCCTCGGCTCCGGTTTCGGCTTGGGCAGTGGCGGTGGCGGCCAAAGCAATCAGGATGGACTGGGTGTCGATCTCATTACTGCTGCCGCTGCGGCCTAACCAAAAAGCCGCTCCGACCAGGGCCAATAAAATGACTACACCTACGCCAATCCAAAGTACAGGCACGGATGATTTTTCAACTTTGGTGGTAGGCGTAGGGGGCGGCGAGGTGGTAGCGCTAGCCTGGTGGGGTTGGGTCGTTGAGCCGATCAGAATGGTTTGGTCTTCTTCCCGTTCGAGTGAGGTCGGCTGCCCGGCCAGAACGGCCTGCAAATCCTTTTGCCAGGCATCCACTGATGGCGGGCGATGCTCCGGCTTGACCTGCATCGCGTATTCGATTAGTTCTGAAACTTGCCGGCTAACCTGTGTGTTCAGCACATTGGGTGGCTCGAACTTAGCCCCGCCGGCCATCAAACTGATACTGTCAGGCGGCTGCTTGCCGGTAATAACCGCGTACAGCGTTGCGCCCAGCGAATAGATATCGGAGCGAGGGGTAGTGCCCATACCGCTGTACTGCTCTGGCGGCGAGAAACCGGGCGTAATCGCCTGCGCCCCGGTACGCGTTCGAGAGTCGGTTTCAACCACTTTAGCGATGCCAAAATCAACCAGTACCGCCCGACCATCCGGCGTAACTTTGATATTCTGCGGCTTGATGTCGCGATGGATGATCGGGGGTTTTTGCCGGTGCAGGTAGCTGACTGCATCGCATACTTGAATTATATACGCCAGCGCCTGACGTTCCTCCAGCGGCAGCCCCTGACCTTCGAACATCTCCCACAGGTCTTGCCCCTCGATGAAATCCATGACCAAATACTGTTTACCTTCAAAGCTAAAATGGTCTGTTACGCGAGGTAAATTGGGGTGCTGCAGCCGAGCCAGAATGAGCGCTTCCTGCTCAAATTGACGGACGGCCTGCGGGGTTTGAAAAAAGTTTTCTTTGATGGCAACCGGAATAACTAACTTGCTGTCAAAACCCTGATAGATGGCCCCCATCCCCCCTTCGGCCATCAGCTTATCAATACGATAGCGATCTTCTAAAACGATCCCATCCGGTAACGGCAAATTTCCATCTCCCATGCTCTATAAAGAGTGCGTGTATTAAACAGCAGGCCATCGAGCGTGTCAAGTTCTTGAAAGGGAGCAATAACCAGATGAGATTAGGGTACAGGCGACCAGGTGGGCTGGGTGTCGGCGGCGGGGTGGTTGGTTATGTTCGTCACCTCACCCCCATCGGCCGCCATACGATAGATATCCCAATTGCCGGAGCGATTGCTGGCAAAGGCCAACCGGGTTCCATCTGGCGACCAAGTGGGCTGGCGGTCATCGGCCGGATGGTTGGTGAGCCGGCGGCCGTTACTACCGTCGGCATTCATCAGATAAATTTCCCAATTACCCTCACCATTGGAAGCAAAAGCCAACTGCCGGCCATCGGGCGACCAGGCCGGTTCGACCTCATCAGCCGATGAGCTGGTGAGCTGTACTAGCTCGACGCCGGCCGCGTCAATCACAAAAATATCACTGTTGTTGTCAAAAGCCAGCCGGGTTCCATCCGGCGACCAGGCCGCTCGATAGCCCAGGCCGGGGGTGAGCCGCCGGATCTGCTTAGTCTCGACCTCAAATAACGAAATATAATCACCCATCGAACCGACAGCAAAACGGCTCCCATCCGGCGACCAGGCTGGCTGGCCGGCTTGCGTCGTTATCACGGATATCTCGCCGCCATCGATCTGGCCGGCGCGAATGGTGCTGAAAAAGAAATCTTGGTCCTCTGAAATATTGACCGCCGCGAAGGCCAGCCGCTGTCCATCGGGCGACCAGGTCGGCGACGTTTCGTGATCCCCGCTGGTAGCGGTGTAGTTGATCGGCCGGCTGCCGTCAGCCGCCATTAAAAAAATATCGTCACTGCCACCTCGATTGGAGACAAAGGCTATCTGCCGATCAATGGCTGCCGGTGGAGACGGCGGGGCGGTCGCTGATGGCCGGCGGGTTGGTGTGAACGTGGGCGAGTGGAGTGTCGTCGTTGCCGTTGATGACGGTGACGGGGTGGCAGCCGGCGGTATGTGAGTAACCGTGGCGGTCGCGGTGGGAGATGGGGTCGGTGTAGCTTCAGGTTGTCCGGCGATCGGTTGATTTTGGGCTTGAGTTGTGGCGGTTGCGGCCAGAGCCGCCAGGGTTGCGGCCAAGTTGGGGCCATCGCTGTTTAGGCTGCCGCTTCTAGCCTGCTGAGTCGCGGTCGCGGCCAGGGCTTTGAGAACGGTCTCGGTGTCCAGGGGGGTATAGCCTCGACTTTGCCCGAAAATAAAAGCCGTGACACTTGTAGCTAAAGCCAAAGCAGTCATCACGGCCACCAGCCACAACCAAGGTGGCTTATACCGTGGCACAGGCGAAGTAGGCTCAGCAGCAGTCAACACGGGTTGAGTTGCCCGCATTCGAGACGTAAGCACTGCTGTTTCGGTGGTCAATGGCTGGATCGAGTCGGCGTTACCGGCCAAAATTGCCCGTAATTCCTGCAGCCAGCGATCAACCGACTCAGGCCGATCTTGCTGGCGAAGCTGCATCGCCTGCTCAATCGCCGCCGAAACGGCTTGGCTCAAATATTTATTGATACTTTCGGGCGGTTCGTATACCTCGTCTCCGGACAATAGGCTAATACTATCCGGTGGGTATTCTCCGGTAAGCACCGCATACAACGTCGCGCCCAACGAATAGAGATCAGACCGGGGGGTGGTTCCAGCCCCACTGTACTGCTCGGGGGGTGAAAAGCCCGGGGTAGCGGCCTGAGCGCCGGTACGGGTGCGGCCATCCCCTATGATTACTTTAGCAATACCAAAATCAACTAGCACCGCCCGGCCGTCCGGCGTAATTTTAATATTTTGCGGTTTGATATCGCGATGGATAATGGGTGGGTTTTGCCGGTGCAAATAGCTAACCGCCTCACCCACCTGAAGAATGTAATCCAGGGTTATGGCCTCATTCAGAGGTCCGCCATTGGCCTCGAAGAGTTCCCATAGATCACGCCCTTCGATAAAATCCATCACCAGGTACTGATTATAACCGAAGCTAAAGTGATCGCTTACGCGTGGCAAATTTGGATGTTGCAGTCGCGCCAAAATAAGGGCTTCTTGTTCAAACTGTTGCACAGCTTGAGTGGTTTGAAAAAAGTTTTCCTTAATCGCCACTGCAATCTGAAGCTTTATGTCAAAGCCTTGGTAAATTGTCCCCATCCCTCCCTGAGAGAGCAGCCGTTCAATCCGGTACCGCCCGTCCAATATGGTATTTTCAGGTAGGGTCAAAAGTTATTTCTCCGTGAAGTGTCAAAGTTTATCTATAGTGTGGTCGCGGTTAGGTATCTATAATGTTACACGAAACTGGAAAAATTTATAGTAGGCTTTTTGTCCTTAATTGGCTCCATGAAAAAAGCTCAACCTGATTTTGATCAAGTTGAGCTCAATTTTTTAACGAATGATTTAGAATAATTGGGGACAGCTCAGGCAGTAATCGAGCGTCCTACAATTTTCTACGATTTATAATAAGGATCTTCGTCTACAATAAAATGTTTCCAAACACCTGGAAAGTTGGGTTTGATCACAGCTTTGGCGTACCAAGCGGTAGAAACGATAAGAATGTTGATGCTTAATATGATAATTGCTGTAGTTAATAAGATATCCATCGGATTCACCTTTTATCTCTCTCTAGATGAAACATATTATTATGCCTCTATGGTATCACGGTAACGTCAAATTAGCGTCAATTCAGTGGCCATGATTTAATCGAATTAAAATCCGGGGGAAATTTGGGTGAATTCTTGCTGCAGTTGTGCTATACTATCTTTAAGTAAGTGGTTCTATAATAAAGGCAGTTGTTAAAAACAACCTATAAGTAGCTGTTTTTAATGTTATTGTTTTTAACAACTTTTAAGAAGGCGATCCGTGTCTGACCTATCACTTCACCTGCTTGGCCCGTTAAAAATCACCAAAAACGGAACGCCGGTATCGAATTTAGCGACGACTAAATCACAGGCGCTGTTGGCCTATTTGGCGGTTGAGGCGCATCAAGCCCAACCCCGTTCGCTGTTGGCCAACTTGCTCTGGCCCGATCAACCCGAACGGACAGCGCTGCACAATTTGCGCCAAGCTCTAACCACCCTGCGCCAAGCCATTGGCGACCGGCATATCGAACCGCCTTTTTTGTTGATTACACGCCAGTCGTTACAGTTCAATTTAGCCAGTAACAGTTGGCTGGACGTGGTCCGGTTTAATCAACTACTCCAGGCAGCCCATAATCCACCGATCCCCTCCGACGCTACAACGATAAACACCCTCCAACAGGCGAGCGAACTATACCGAGGCGATTTTCTAAACGGTTTGGTTATCCCCGATAGTGATATCTTCGAGGCCTGGTTGACGACCAACCGCGAACATTACCGGCGTGAAGCCACCCAAATTCAGGAGCAATTATCGGCCCAATTTGAAACGTTGAGCGAATACGGCGCAGCGATTTCACACACCCGGCAGTTGCTTGAGTTGATGCCCTGGCAAGAGGCGGCCCACCAGCGGTTGATGCGCTGCCTGGCCGCCAACGGCCAGCGAAATGCCGCCTTGGCTCACTACGAAACATGCCGCCGCATTTTGGCCGAGGAGTTAGCCGTTGAGCCGATGCCGGACACTACCGCCCTTTTTGAGAAAATTCGCGCTGGCCAATGGCCGCCGGCCGATCAGCCAACGCCGGCGGTTATTGTCGCGCCGGGAACAGCATCTGAGACTCTTCATCATCTACCGGCACAGCTAACCTCTTTTGTGGGCCGCCAGACCGACCTAGCCCAACTGGCCGAATATTTAACCGATCCGGCCTGCCGGCTGGTGACCCTGGTGGGGCCGGGCGGCATTGGCAAAACCCGCTTAGCCCTCCAAGCCGCCGAACAACATCGCGCTCACTTCGCCGATGGCGTTCATTTTATTCCACTGGCCAACATCAACACCGCCGATCTACTACCGACCGCGCTTGGCTCCATTTTGCAACTTTCCTTTACCGACCAACCTGCCCAGCAAACGCAACTTCTGGCCTATCTACAAACCAAGCAAATGTTACTTGTACTGGACAACTTTGAACATCTAAGGGCTAAGCCGAATTTAATTGTCGATCTGCTGCAAGCTGCTCCGACTCTAAAATTGCTTATAACCTCACGAGAACGGCTTAATCTCCAAGCCGAATGGATCTTCGAGGTCAGAGGTCTACCCTATCCCCCGCCCCAGTTAGGCCGTTTACAGTCAACGCAGCCCGGTCTACCTGAAGCGTTAGCAACATTCGGTGCAGTACAGCTTTTTATTCAACGGGCCAAGCAGGTCAACCCCCATTTTAACCTGTCCCCCGATAGTGTGCCTAACCTGGTACAATTATGCCGGCTATCTGAGGGCTTGCCGTTAGCCCTTGAATTAGCCGCCGCCCAAATCAGGCAATATTCTCTGGACGAGCTAGTTCGGGTGCTACATAACAAATTGGATCGACTAAGCACCCAACAATTAGACGTGCCCCAGCGCCATCGCAATCTCAGAGCCTTATTCAACTCCGCCTGGCAGCAGTTAACCCTGCCGGAGCGCGATCTGTTCAGCCGGTTATCAATCTTTCCCGGCAGTTTTAGCACCGATGCGGCTCACACGGTTGCCGGTAGTTCATTGGCCGACCTGATCAATTTAGTCGATAAATCCATGCTGCATCAAACCGTGCCCGACCGATACGAAATTCATCCGTTACTGCGGCAGTTTGGTTTGGAGAGTCTCCGGCAAAAGCGCGAATATGACGCTACCCAAGATAAACACTGTGCTTACTACGCCTTATTTCTAAAGCAGCGAGAAGACCCCCTAACGTGGGGCAGCCATCATCAAGCCCTAGATGAAGTCGTTCAAGAGGTTGAAAATATCCGGGCCGGCTGGCAGTGGGCCGTGGACCAGAAGAAGCTGACCGAACTAAGCCAAGCTCATCAGGGGCTATTTCGCCTCTATCAATTGCGCAATTGGCTTCAGGAAGGCGCTAACGTCTTTGCGAACGCCGTTGAAACGCTTATCGGCCCGCCAAACGCCTGGTTTGTATCTCAGCGTCAGCTAAAACAACAGCCAAGTCAACCTGACGTCGCTGCCCCAGAAACCGTATCGCCCGACTGGCTTGACCTTAAAACGGAATTACTCCTTAGCCTGGCCTATTTCACCTATCACATCGCCGATTACCCGACGGCCTTATCAGCCGCCCAAGCCGCCGCCAAGCTGGCTATTCAGCGGCACAACGCTATTAACGAAACCAGAAGTTATTTAGTGTGGGGTAGCGCCCTATGGCATCGAGGCCGCCACAAAATTGCCAAAATCTTATTTATACAGGCCTTAACGCTGGCTCACACCAACGGTAACGCCTATCTTGAAGCGCAAAGCTTACAATCTTTGGGGAACATCTATCGCCAGCGAGGACGGCACGTTATTGCCCGAGAGCATTATAAAAGAGCGTTGGTGATTTATCGGGCCGAAGACAGCCAACAGGACGAAGCCCAATGTTTAAGCCAGTTAGGCTACATTGCCGGCAGCCGGGGCGACTACGCCACGGCCCAGAGCTACCTCAGACGCGCGGTCAACATATACCAGCACGTCGGCGATCGACATTTAGAGCAAGAACCGCTGCGCATCCTTGGTCTAATTCAGCAAAATCTGGGGTTGTATCAAGAGGCGCAGCGGTATTTTCAACAGGTGGCTAACACCGCCCAAGAATTTGGCAATCGCAATGTAACGGCGTTGGCCTTGGCCGACCTGGGGTTAAACACCTGGTATCTTAACAACCGTAAAATTGCGGAAAAGCACTGCCGTGAGGCTTTGGCCATTGCCCGTGACATCAAAGACCGCTATAGCGAAGGCTACAGTCAGTCCCGGCTAGGTCTCATTCTGGCCCATAATGACGATTTACCGGCGGCGGCTGAAGCCTACCGTCGGGCAATTTATCTGCGCCGCAAACTGGGCCAGGATAACATCGCCGTACTTGATCTGGCCGAACTGGCTTGGGTCACCATGCAACGAAAACGGCGTGAGCAGGCCCTGACTCAAGTCGATGAAATTCTGACCTGGCTTGAGTCAAACGACACCACTTACTTTAATGAGCTGCCGCGCGTTTACTGGCGCTGTTATCAAGTCTTAATGGCCGCTAACGCCACGGCCCCCCACATGAACTTAATGCGGCTGGGCGTCTTGGACGCCACCTACAACGTCTTGCAGAACCGGGCCGACCGCATCGAAAACAACCGCCTTCGACGCAGCTATTTGGAAAACGTGGACATCCATCGAAAAATTACCCAAGCCTGGCAAGCAGAAAATACCCATCTATCTGAGCCGCCCGCTAACAACCTCTAATCTCTTACACCCTATTGAAATTGGCCAATAGATGCCAATTCCAAATCAAGGTTCATCCTATTATTTCCTAAAATCGATCCAAAAAGCGTCAGACTGAGCGAGTGATGCCGCCATCGACTCGAATATTCTGGCCGGTGATATACCCTGCTCCCGGCGAAAGTAAAAACAGGACCGTTTTAGCGATTTCTTCAACCGTGCCATAGCGCCCCATCGGAATCCGGGCGCGGCGTTCTTCGGTTTCCGGCAGGCTGTCGATAAAAC
>JAGRCC010000893.1 GCA_020433785.1 Anaerolineae bacterium | reverse complement strand
CTTAAATATTCACATGGTGCGGACTGTGGCGTATGAACAGGCTTGGGCTGCCGGGGTGATTGTCCCTCGCTGGACGCCTAATATGGCATACGGCTATGGCTACCCTCTATTTGTCTTCGCCCCACCGCTGCCTTATTTATTGGCGATGGCGCTGCATAGCCTGGGGATCACCCTTGAAGCGGCCTTCAAACTCCTGCTCAGCCTGATTATCCTAACGTACGCCCTAGGTATGTATTTGCTGGCGCGTGACCTCTTCCACAGCCGTGAGGCCGGCCTGATTGCGGCGACTGCCTATGTTTTGGCCCCATTCGTCTTGCGAGAAATGCTGCTCTACGGCGGCAACGTGCCTCAATTTTTAGCGATCGCGCTGTTTCCGTGGTCGCTATGGAGTGCAGTTCGAGCTGGGGCTACCCGTTCACCCGTCTGGATCATCATCGCCGCGATTTTCTATGCCGGGATTGTGCTAAGCCATCTGTTTCAGGCCTTAATCTTCACGCCGGTGCTGGGCGCCTTTGGACTGCTACTCATCACGCTCAATCGATTGAGCGCCCCGGCTAACCAGAGACATCGGCTACGCGAATGGTCACCGCTTTTGATTATCCCGGTGGGGCTGCTGCTGTCGACCTTTTTCTGGCTGCCGGTTTTGTTTGAGCGCCATTTCACCCGGGCCGAAACCGGAGCATTTCTGGATAAAAGCCCGTTCTTTGTCCGTTATCCGCATTGGACCGAATTGGTGGCCTGGCTTCAACCCCTCGATTTTCGAGCGGCTAATCCTTATGTACCGTTAACGCTAGGGGTGGTAACGCTCATTCTGGCCAGCTTGGGGTTGCTGACGATAGGATATTTTTGGCGATCAGCCATCAGCCGTCAGCGATCAGCTTTTATCCTCTTTTTTGCGGGGGTGGCCGGCGGCGCTATTTTCATGACCCTACCCGTCTCGCAGCCGGTTTGGGAAGCAGCTGGGCCGCTGCAAGTGGCCGAATTTCCCTGGCGTATGTTGGGGCTAGCTAATCTGGGGCTGGCGATCCTGGCCGGAGCCGCCGTTCTGCTCGTGCCAATAAGGGGGCGAGTTTGGGCGATGGCCATCTGTCTATTGGTACAGTTGTGGGCGGTTGCTCCGCTTCTCTATCCAGTCATCCCATTTGTGCAACGCGGCGAGTGGACCATTGCCGATCAGATTACCTACGAACGCAGTTCTCAATCGATCGGCACCACTACGTTGGGGGAATATCTGCCCAAAACGGTTGAACGCCCGCCTTCAACCTCACCATTGGTCCCCGAATTTGAAGCCAATCGAGACCCGGAGCGGCTCGACCGCACCAGCCTACCGCCTCAAGCCGTGGCGACCTTGCTGGAGCAAACGGCCGTTACCCATCGCTACCAAATCGACACACCGACGGCGTTCACGCTGCGCCTGTATCATTTTGACTACCCCGGCTGGCGCGCCCGTCTCGATGACCAGCCGGTCGCCATCACCCCCGAAGCCGAAACCGGCCTGATGCTGATCAACATCCCGGCCGGCCAGCATACGCTCACCGTCCATTTCGGCGAAACGCCGCTCCGGCTGACCGCTCTCCTGCTCAGCGGTATCGCCCTTGTCGCGGCAGCGATTATCACTATAAAGCCATTAGCCATGAGCGATCAGGGGGCAGCCGTCAGCCATCAGCCGTCAGCCGTCAGCGGTCAACCATCATCATTCATCATTCATCATTCATCATTCATCATTGTCCTTGCCGTCATCGTCTTCGTCGCCTTGGTCATCAAACCGATCCTGCAACCCTGGTTCACTCAACATTCACCGCCGGGGCAAGTGCTGCCGGCTCAGCATCAAGCCGACATTCGTTTTGCCAACGGCATTCGGCTGACCGGCTACGATTTAAGCCGCCAGGTTATTCCGGCAGGGGACTATCTACAAGTGGTGTTATACTGGGAAACCGATCGCGGCCCGTATCGAGACAATTTACAACCGTTTGTCCATCTAGACCGGCTCGATGATTTTACGACGGTGGCCGAAGCCACCAACTACACCCCCGGCGATGTAACCACCGAAATGAACATGCCGACCTTCCACTGGGACAATGCCCGCTACGTGCGCGATGAGCATGACCTGTACCTGCCGCCGGAAACACCGCCGCTGGCTTACGCGGTCCGGATCGGCCTGATCAATATCGATGACGAAGATCGGCTCATTCCTTTGGCCGACGGCAGCGGCGACACCGCCCTGATCGACACGATTAATGTTTCACCATCTCAGAAATCGCCGGCCGATTTGGCCCATCCGGTTAACATCGCGTTTGATGCCCCCAACGGCGACACGATCCAACTTCTCGGTTATGAAATGGGTGAGATTACATCCGATCAAGCCCGATTTGATCTATTGTGGCAAAGCCGACAGCGGCCGCAAGCTGACTACACCATCTTTGCCCAACTGTTAGATGCGAATCGACAGCTTATCACCAGTTTCGACCGCCCGCCTCTGGACGGCGCTTATCCGACCTCAACCTGGCTGCCGGGCCAAATGATTTTAGATGAACGCTTCGTCCCATTAACGACGGTCCCGGCCGGTCGTTACACACTCATTATTGGATTGTACGATGCCAGTAACGGGCAGCGGTTAACAACGCCGGAAGGATCGGATTTTGTTGAATTGTCCGACGTTACCGTGAAAAAATGAAAGATAGACTAGGCCGCCTCATCCATCGTCTCGATTTTGGGTTATTGATAGCCTTGGTCTTGCCGCTGCTAGCCGTGGGCCCACTGCTAACCCACGCCGGCCTGCCTAACACCGCCGATGGGCCGGTTCACCTGATGCGCCAGGTCGAACTCAATCGCGCCTGGGCCGAGGGCAACTTCTATCCCCGTTGGGGCACGGATCTGGCCTTGGGGCACGGCATGCCTATCTTTAGCTATGCCCCGCCCTTTTTGTACCAATTCACCCAACTTTTCCACCTGACCGGCCTACCTTTGGACGAGTCGATGAAGGCCACGGTCATCTTCGACTTTCTACTCTACAGCGCGGGCATGTTTTTGTTCGCCCGCCGCATTTATGGCCCGCGACCCGCTCTGTTGGCCGCCGCCGTTTACGTTTACGCGCCGTATCGCTTGCGCGAAGCCTACATTCAGGGCAACTACGGCCAATTTTCCGGTTTGGCCTTTTATCCGATTATCTGCTGGGCTTTCCACGGCGTCATCACCGACGGCCATCCGCGCTACATCGTGGCCGCGGCCCTGGCCTTGGCCGGCTTACTGTTTAGTCATAACATCAGCTTTATGCTGTTCGCGCCTCTTTTGGCGGCGTATCTGATCTTCCTTTTAATACTGCAAGGAAAGGCTAAGGCTAAGAGTGAAATCACCAACGCCCATCACCAATCACCTGCCTCTAACCCCCAATTACCCATCTCTAATTCCCCTTATCAATTATCCCTTATCAATTATCCATTCCTATTCCCTTTCCTGCGAACGGTAATCGCCGGGTTGCTGGGTCTCGGTCTGGCCGCTATCTTCTGGCTGCCCGCTTTTGGCGAACGGCATGATATCAAGCTGGAAGGGATTACCCAAGGCTTTTTTGACTTCCGCGAGAATTTCATCAGCCTGCCGGAACTCCTATCGCCTCCCCAACCGCTCGATACCACTGCCATCAACCCCGAATTTCCGCTCAGCCTCGGTCTGCCCCAAATCGCCGGCGCCGCATTGGGTCTCATCGCCCTACTGGTAATTCTTTGGCAATTATTCTCTTATTCCAAAACGCAGCCACAAGAAAACCAGCCTAATTCTACATTCTCCATCCTTCATTCTTTATTCTTTGCGCTCGCTTTCCTGCTATACGCATTTCTGGCCCTGCCCTATTCCCAGCGAGTTTGGGAAGCCGTCCCGCTGCTGGAGCTAACCGAATTTCCGTGGCGCATGCTCGGCCCGCTGATCTTCTGCGCCGCTGTTTTGACCGCCGCCGGTTGGTCCCTAATCGATCAGCGCCTTAGCCGTCCGAGCAGTCAATTGATTGCGTTGGATGTGGCCGTGGTAACGGTGATTGCCCTCAACGCCTACTATTTATATCCGTCTCAATTCATT
>JAGRCC010000079.1 GCA_020433785.1 Anaerolineae bacterium | reverse complement strand
CGGCGGCCTCTTGCATGGCCGTGAGTACAATTTGGATATGTTCGTTCAACTCGATGCCTAACGCCTCGGCTCCCTGCTCGATATCTTCGCGGTGTACGCCCGGCGCAAACGCCTTGGCTTTCCACTTTTTGCGAACGGATTTGACGTTAACATCGCGAATGTCCTTCGAGGGGCGAACCAGCGCCACCGCCGCGATCAAGCCGGTCAGTTCATCGACGGCGAAGAGGGTGAGTTCCATTTTACTTTGCCGTTCCACGCCGGTTACTTCCGTGGCGTGAGACAAAATGGCCCGAACGCTCTCTTCGTCCAGACCGTGCTCGCGTAAAATCGGCGCACCGGCATTCGGATGGCCATTTTCGGCCACATCAGGATACCGTTCGTAATCAAAATCGTGCAGTAAGCCGACCAGCCCCCACTTGTCCTCATCTTCGCCAAAGTGACGGGCGTAGGCCCGCATCGCCACTTCGACCGATTGCATGTGCCGCCGCAGTTGAGGACTTTGGGTATATTCGCATACGATATCCCAGGCTTCTTCTCGGTTCATTAGTAACTCCTCGAAAACAAAAATGACGTCCTGATTATACTGACGCCGCCGGATATGTCGAGTATGTCCCCGCCAGCGAGAGTTAATTCGGTTCAAGCCTGGCTAGATTGGTCCAGTTTTGGTTATGTGGTCGATAAAGCGGCTTAGATGGCCTGACTACTTTGGTGGTAATACGACCTGGGTTAGGAAACTGGACCCATCTTAGGCCGTGGACAAACCTTTTGTGACCGCTATCCCAAACCTTTTGACAATCGACCCCTTATTGATTAGAATTGTCGGTATGCATTTTCTGGCTTGGCTTTAAAGGTCCCAAACGTTCCCGGATTTGACCACATCCACCCATCGATAAAGCAAAGCCGGCTCAACGATAGAGTGTATGCAAAATTCAAACCTCTAAGGATACCCATCGATATAACATTCCACCCCTTTAAATAAAGGGTCATGCGTCATTTGCAATAAACGATTGAATAGCCCGTTGCTGAAGGTTATTCAAGATTTGATGTGGAGCTTAGAGATTGGCGATAAGCAGATGGTCATCTAATCGCCCCATCTCCAATCTCCTCATTGCCAATGACGATAACTCAGAAAACTAAATCAACCCCCATTGGTTAACTATCCTACCAGGTTTAACTGTACGTAGATGTGCAAATCTTTGCGAAAGATCGCAATTTAAGGGAGATAGAATTGATGGCTAGTTATTCAACAGACAAAATCAGAAATGTGGTGCTTTTAGGTCACGGAGGGTGCGGCAAAACCTCTCTGGCCGAGGCTATGTTGTATTGTAGTGGCGCTATCAATCGGCTGGGCAAGGTTGAGGATGGCAACACCGCTTCCGATTATGATGACGAAGAAATCAGCCGCACCATGTCGATTAACCTATCCGTTCTGCCCTGTGAATGGGAGGGTTACAAAATTAACGTGCTCGACGCGCCGGGTTACGCCGATTTTCAAGGCGAGATGCTGAACGGGCTCCACGTCGTCGATACGGCCGTGATTGTCATTGACGGCTCGTCTGGCATCGAAGTAGGCACCCAAATCGCCTGGCAGTTGGCCCGCGAGGCCCAAAAGCCCATTGCGATTTTCCTGAATAAGATGGACCGGCCTAACGCCAGTCTGCGCCGGGTGCTCGATCAACTGCGCAGCACGTTCGACACCACCTTTGTCCCGATGGAATTGCCCATCCGCCACGGTGAAAAGTTTGAAGGGCTGGTCGATCTGATTACGCAAAAAGCCCACACCGGCACCGGCAAACACCCCGACGCGCCGGCTGATATGGCCGATGAGATTGCTGAGTTTCGTCTCCAAGTCGTCGAGTACGGCGCCGAAGGCGATGATGAGTTGATGATGAAATATTTCGATGGGGAAGAACTGACTAACGATGAAATTTCCCACGGTATTCGGGAGGGTTTGAAAAGCGGCCGGATTGTGCCCGTCTTCTGCGGCTCGGCCACCGAACTGGTGGGGGTGCGCGGCTTTATGACCAATATGATCGATGTCCTGCCCATGCCAACCGCCACCGAAGTTACCGCTACCGATAAAAGCGGTTCGGAAGTAACCCTAAAGGCCGATCCAAAAGGGCCTTTAGCCGCTCAAGTATTTAAGACGATCAACGACCAATATGGTCGGGTCAGCTTTATGCGCGTCTGGTCCGGCACGCTCAAATCCGATGCCCGCCCGTACAATTCCCAGGTCGAGACCGAAGAACGCATTGGCGGCCTCTTTATGCCGCGAGGTAAAGAGCAGGTCAATGTCCCGCAAGGCGTGGCGGGCGATATTGTCGGCGTGGTCAAATTGGGCGAAACGCATACCGGCGATACCCTGTGCGATAAGTCCAATCCGTTGAAAGTCGAACGGGTCGAATATCCTAATCCGCTCTATGCCATCGCCCTCTCGCCGATTTCTCAGGGCGACTCGGCCAAATTAGGGCCCAGTTTAACCCGCATCACCGAAGAGGATCCGACCTTAAAGAGCCGGTACGAAAAAGCGACGCGCCAAACCTTACTGGAAGGCATGGGCGACGCCCACGTCAACATCGCCGTCAAACGGATGGAATCCCGTTTTGGGCTGCATGTTGAAACGGCCGTTCCTAAAGTGCCTTACATGGAAACCGTTTCTCGCTCCGGTTCGGCCCAATATCGCCACAAAAAGCAGAGCGGTGGCGCCGGCCAGTTTGGTGAAGTTCATATGCGCGTCGAACCCAAAGAACGGGGCGAAGGCTTTGAGTACGCCAGTGAAATCTTCGGCGGCTCGATTTCCCAGCCTTTCCTGCCGTCCATTGAAAAAGGGATTAAGCAAGTGTTGGATGGCGGCGTCATTGCCGGTTTCCCGGTGGTAGATGTCAAAGCGATTGTCTTTGATGGCAAGGAACACCCGGTTGACTCCAAAGATATCGCCTTCCAGATCGCCGGTCGCGAAGCCTTTAAACTGGCGTTTCAGGCCGCCGGCCCCGTGCTGCTAGAACCGATTATGGATGTGATCATTACCATTCCCGAAGAGTACACCGGCGATGTTAGCGGCGACTTAAGCACCAAGCGCGGGCGTATGTTAGGCATGGAACAGGTAATGGGCAACACCATCATCACCGCCCAGGCCCCGCTGGCCGAGATTCAGCGCTACTCGACCGAATTACGGTCGATCACCCAAGGCCGGGGCGTGTACACCATGAAGCTGTCGCACTATGAGCCGGTGCCCAGCCACGTGGCCAGCGAAATTGCGGCCCAGGCTCAAAAAGAAAAACAAGAAGAATAGCCTTAAACCATTAATGGGGGGAGCAGCCTGCCTCTCCCCCCACTTAGCGAGCAATCAAGGAGCCGATTAAACTTATGCCCTCAATTTTTCCCTTTACAGCCATCGTTGGCCAGGACCGAATGAAGATGGCGTTGGTGCTAAACGCCATTAACCCCAAAATTGGGG
>JAGRCC010000892.1 GCA_020433785.1 Anaerolineae bacterium | reverse complement strand
TCCGCAAGGGTATTTTTCGCTTTACGCGCAATGGGATGTATACTTACGGTTTTCTACTGCTGTGGGTCCCGGCGTTGTGGTATGCCTCGCTGGCGGCGTTGGGGGTGGCCCTGTTTAACCATCTGTATATTTGGGTTCATTATTACGTAACCGAACTGCCGGACATCAAACGCATCTACGGCAGCGCTACAAATTCTAAACTCAATAAATTCTAATGCATAACCTCGGATCGAATAACTGATGTTAAAGACGCGCCGGAGCGACCGGCGTTTTTTTCGTTTATCCTGGCAGAGGTTCAAGCCGGAGGGGGCGAATTTGGGCTGGGCGCTGGCGTTGGGGGCGACGCTGGCCTTTAGTTTGTCCACGCCCTTCGCCCGGCTGGCGATAGACCAGGGCGTTAATCCCACCACCATGCTGGTGCTGCGTTTTAGCATCGCCATTGTGCTGCTGGTCGGCACATTGCAAGTAACCGCGCCGGATAAGCTGCGGGTCAATCGCAGCGGGTGGTTGATTGCGCTGCTGGCCGGGTTGGAAAATGGGATCGGCGTGTTGTGCTTCTTTTGGTCCTTGACCCGGCTGGATGCGTCGATTGCCACCATGATTTTTACACTCAATCCACTGCTGGTGTTGGGGCTGCTGGCCCTGCGTGGTGAAAAACTAACCTACCGTCATTTGGTGCGAATTAGCCTGGGCTTAAGTGGTATCTTTCTGGTGCTTGGCCCGGCCGGCCATATCGACTGGATCGGGGTATTGTTAGTCGGTATTACCATCGTCTGTATTTCCATCGAGTTAGTTGTTATCCAATGGTATCTACAGCCATACGACTCTCGCAGCGTAACGCTTTATGTGGTGAGCGGGATGTCGATCACCGTTCTGGGTTATTGGCTCTGGCAGGGAGCCGAATGGTACAATCCGGGCTGGCCGGCCTGGTTGTACATCGGTTTACTGGGGGTGCTGTGTACCTATTTTGCTTGGTGGGCTATGTTCACGGGTCTGCGACACATCGGCAGCGGGCAAGTGGCGATGTTGGTGCCGCTGGAAACATTGTTGACTATTATCTGGTCTTTTATGCTGCTGGGTGAACGTTTTACCTTGTGGCAGTATATCGGCACCGGTTTGATTTTGTTGAGCACCATTCTAGCCATCCGACGGCTGGGGCAAGGTCGCAAACGTCTGCTGCTGGCCGGTACACCCGCTATAGTTCGATTCTTCCGCCGGCGTGATCAAAATGAGCCGAATAATCAGTAGACGACCTCTATCTCTATCGGCACACGCTATCGTCGCCTGCTTAACCGGCTCGGTCGCCAGCAATTTTGAAAAGAACGGCGCCATCACCGCCTCAGTCTGGGACGGTAGCTCTCGGTGGCCGCCCTCGAACGTGACCAGTTCGTGCGGGATGTTTTCCGCCTCTAACTGTTGGGCGAAATAGTCGCTGCCCGCTTGAAGCCACTGAAATCGATATCGAGATTTCCGGCCAGCAGTAAGGGCAGATAAAATAGTGTTCCTCTGCTATGATGCTGCTGTTTCCTGATTAAAACTTAAAAGATAGGGCGTTGTCGAAAGAATACCAGTCGAGGAGCGATGACGCCGACAGCCAAGCCGCCTAAAATAAAGCCGGTTCGTAAGGCATTGATGGCAGCTTCGATCAGCAGCGTGGGTTCCACCCCCGAGCCAATTTCGGTGATGCGGATGACATCCATCATTGTCTGAAATGCCAAACTCCCCGGCACCATCGGAATCACGCCGGGCACGGTGAAAACTGTACTGGGCGCTTGCCAACGTTGAGCGGCGTAGTGACCAAAGAAACCAACTGCCGTCGCGCCAAACAGGGTAGCCGAGGTAGGACTTAAGCCCATCTGGATAGTAAACGTGCGGGTCACATGTCCCAGCGCGCCGCCCAAAGCACATGCTGGCAATGTACGCACCGGCACGTTGAAAAGCATGGCGAATCCCAGCGCCGCCAGAGCCGACCAGAACGCATCATGCAGCAGCAGCCACAACAGGTTCATAAACCCCCCACTCCGGTTAGATTGATGGCCAGCAACAGCCCCAGCGCGATAGCCAATGAGATAAGCGTGCCGTAAAAGCCTCTCGCCAGCCCAACAATTAGATGTCCGGTGATCACATCTTCGGCGGCGGTGATGAGGGGTACGCCGGGCACCAGCAGCAATACTGAGGCGGCCGGCGCTGTCTGCGGGGTGGCGCTCAACCAAACGGCGGAACTGGCCAGCAGTCCGGCCACAAAGGCGGTTACGGTAGTGACAAGGAGGGGATTGAAATGGCGTTGGGTTAATTCCTGGCGGACAATCAAGGCCAGGCTGGCCGCCACGAAAGTGACGCCGAACACGGCCCAGTCGCCGCCAAAGAGGCGGCTAAACGCGGCGCAGGCCAGGCCGACCATCGGCACAACCAGCCAGCGCGGATAGTGATGCTTGGTGTTTGCAATTCGCTCTAACTCGGCCCGAACTTGAAATCGATTTAGCTCGCCGGCTTCTACGCGACGACTGAGGCGGCTAACGCCGGACACGATGGTCATATTGACTCCGGTGCCGATCACCCGCCGGATCTTGGTACGGAAATCAAGCCCGCTGATGGTCGTGACTGCGATGTCATTGGAGGACACCAAGATATCCATCCAATCGCAGCCGAGGGCGGTGCCCAGCCGGTGAATCGTTTCCTCGACGCGCAGGCTCTCCGCGCCGAATTGCATCAGCAGTTGCCCGGCCCACAGCGACAGATCGACCACATCGGCCAGTTCCTCATGCGTCAGCGGCGATTTGCCCGGTGGTTCAGCAGGCGCTTGTTGCGATCCTGTTTCGACAGTCACGGTTATCCTTGGAGGGGTTTAATTACAGCCACCGACCCGCCCCGGCGCTCGTCTCCCACAGCCACCCAAGGCAGTCGCGCTTGGGTATCGCCCTCTCGACGGGCGACGGCGTGAGCGCCGCCGAAAAACATGTTGCGCACCGTCCAGCGATTAACCTGATAGCCGGCGGCTTCAAGCTGATCGGCTACCTGGGGATCGATGCCGCCTTCAAGCTGCATTTCGCCGGCTTCAAAGTGAACGCGGGAGGCTGTAACTGCGGCGACCAAATCGAGCTTGAAATCGATGACGTTGCTGATGGTTTGCAAAATAGCGGTGCGGATGCGGTTGCTGCCGCCGCTGCCCAGAGCCAACACCGGTTGGCCTTGATGCAGTACTAAGGTGGGTGTCATCATCGTTTGCAGGCGATGGCCCGGCGGCAGTTGGTGAAAGCCGCCGGGATGCAAATCGATTTCGCCCAGCATGTTGTTGAGGATCACTCCGGTGTCGCCCACCACAAAGCCGGCGCTCTCGCCGGCCGAGGTGGTGACGCTGACCATCATGCCGTTCTGATCGGCAACGCTAATGTGGGTGGTGTTCGACGGCCCGCCGGCCGCGTTCGGTTCGACCAAGACGCCCCGTCCGGCCAGCGCCTCGATCAGTTTGGGCCGGTAGCCGGCCAGGTTGTCATCGGCCAGCAGGCTGGCGGCACTCTTAAATCCATGCCCGTTCAATCGAGCCGGATCGGGTTCGGCTTCCCAGGCAGCTCGGGCAATATTGGTCAGGCGCATAATTTCGGCCAACATACTCAGATGTTGAAACTGGTTGTGAGCGACATCGGCCACCGGGCAGCTCGCCAGCAGTTTAAGGGCGAAGGCGATCAATGGCCCGCCGACCGAAGAGGCTGTCGGCAGCAGAACGGTGTAATCATGATAATTGATGGCGAGGGGCTGGGAACGGAGAACCCGATACCCGGCCAGGTCGGTTTCTGTCAGCAGCCCGCCGTGGGCCTGCTGGTCGGCCAGAATGGCCTGGGCTACCGCGCCGGTGTAAAACAGCGCCGGACCTTGTTGGCCTAATGCCTCCAGGGTATCGGCCAATTGGTGAAAATAGAGCGTCTCGCCGCTTTTGATCATGGCACCGCCGGGCGCATAAATGGCAGCAATACCGGGCGTATCGGTGATGATCGGCG